>JAKQBU010000195.1 GCA_029573975.1 Planctomycetota bacterium | reverse complement strand
CACCGGTAAAATTGAAGACTATCGCCTCACCGAGATTGTCCGCAAGGTATTTCCCCTTACTCCCAAGGGGATCATCCAGCACCTGGATCTGCTGCGGCCGATCTACAGCGAAACGGCACGGCACGGACACTTCGGCAGGACCGGGAAAAACTTCACCTGGGAACTGACCGATCACGCCGACAAAATCCGACAAGCGGCCGGTTTATAAATCCTTTGGTGTACCCTCCGCCGCGGACTGGCCCCTTTCGCCTGGAAGACCAGCCCCATTGGGCCGGCAATCTCTGCCCTCAGCCCAGCCGGCTCATCGGAAAAAAGGGACGCAGGGAGAGATTCTCTAGCCTTCTCTATTTATGCTCTTGAGCTTGGCATTATGGTATTCGCCGGTAGGTTATGAGCAGCGAACCGGGCTGTTTATCGATGGTTATGTCGAATCCTTCTGTCAGTTCCTTACCGGTATAAGTTTGTTTGACCCCGCCGTCTTCCAGGAAAACCTCGTAGCGAGCTTCCATCGAAAGTCCCCATAACTTCAAATTTATGGTTTTCGCAGGACTATCCGTACGCCGGAACGCCAGCACTAAACCCTGTTGCAGATCCTCTCTATGGCATTGAAATGCCATCCAGGCATCATCGGCGAAACTGTAAGGAGTCAATGGGTAAAAATCACCATAAAAGAAGTTTCTGATTCGCTGGAACTCATCGGCAAGTCGCCTGGCTGCTTCCCAGGGAAACGGTTCTGTAACCACATATCCCTCGCGTACTACATCATCCACCGTGGTGCGCGGCGCCTTTTTCAAGGTGTATGGTTCCTTTTGCTCCACCGGAAAAGCCAGCGGCCAATCCTGCGTAATATCCGGCTGATAGGGATTCCAGGCAATCACCACCCCATTGTTAATCGAACTTCGAAACGAATAGGTGTCCGGATAGCCGCTGCCGATTCCTGTTGAAGGCACCCAGAGACTGGCACCATAGGTTTGGGCTTGCTGGCCGACCGGCTCAAAACCGGGATGATCCCAGTCCGACCGCCAGAGATATACGCAGCGGGACATGGCCTCCAGATCGATCCGGGTTGCACCGCCGCCGCACAGATCAATAATCATGCCCGGATTTCGCCGTACCAGTTCATCCCAGAACCAGTATAAACCCTCAATATACCGAATTTCCGTGATGCCCTGTCGGTCCGGAGTATCCGCATCCCGCCACCAGGGAAGCGGCTGCTTCTCCTCGTGGGGGCAGTTGGCACCGATCGGACCATCTAAACGATAGATACCGATCCCTTCTTTTTGGATCATGGCAGAGGTACAATCCGTAATCAAAGCCAGGGCATTCCTATCGCCGAAATTCAGCATCGTGAACGGATCCGAAATCTCCTTATTTTTTAGCCGCAGGAACCATGACGGAAACGATTTCTCCATCCAGGTATTCCCACCCCCTTGAAATTCCGGGGCGAACCAGACCAGCAGGCCCATGTTCATCTGCTTCAGGGCGTCCGAAACGGCCCGCAGCCCGTTGGGAAACCGCTGCCGATCCACCGGCCCGATGTGACTTCCGGAAACATGCCAGCCGACATCCATCCACAGATACTCGATCCCCAATTTGGCGAATTGGCGGGCAAAAGCGATCTGGTTCTCTTCCGTGGCCTTGAACGATTCGTGATATAACGCCGCCGCACTGGCCAGGAAGGGCATCGTCAACGGTTTTCCTTCCTTCTGCGGATGATAATGGGCCAGAATAATCCGACGCAGCAGGTTCTGTCCGTATATTCTGTGACCCTGCCAGAACAGCAGCAGGATTTTCGGTGTGCGAATCTCCTCTCCCGGATAGAGTTTCAGGTGGGTCCCTTCCATACCGGCTTGCAGATATAGCTGGTTGGCCTTCCTGGTAAATTTCGCACACCATTGTCCCGTCCAGCCGATACCCAGAATGACGCCCCGGTTATTGGACATTTCGATGTTAAAAAAAGGCAGGGAATCGCCCCATGAGGACCGGCCATATTGAGGTGCTAGCTTAATTTCAGAGTCGCTCGCCAGAGACCGGCTGATAGGCTGAAAGTCATCCTTTCGTGCCCATATTCCTTCTCCTACTCCCTGGGCATGATGCAAGGTAAATTCATTTTCCACATCGATCAATGTAGTATCCAGTGCCTGAATATCCGCCAGAATCGCCGTTTCGCTGCCTTCGGTGTTTTTGAATTTTACCATCCATTCCACAGCGGGATGCTCATCGAAAACCATCACTTCCCAGCAAACCTCCAGTCCTGTCTTTTTGTCCAGGTAGGTCAGAAAATGCTTCGTTCCGGTGTTATCGATTGGTTTGCTGATATGGGCAAATTCCCAGTCCGCCAGAAATTCTTTGGAAGATTTGCCATCATACAGAAAGGAAAACGGTACCAGGCCGGGCTTACTCAGGTTCGACTCCAGCCACTCCTCCAAACCGGTCCGCCAGGGAGCCTGAGACATAGCCAACGCAGCGTTTTCCCGCATCGGGATGGCCAGATCTTTTTCTGGCGAAGGTACATTATCTTTCCTCTCACCGACAACATTACCCGCGAATACCACAGAGATCATACTGAACAAAACCAATCTGCCAATAGAAATCCATCCGGTTTTCCTCCACATCTCTATGTGATATCCGTTACACATAAATATCCGGCTTCGCAAAAAATTGTTCCTAAAACGCTCGAGTGATTAAATGAATTTATATCTGCACAAGACAATATATCAGCCTTATGATATTATGTCAATTGTAAAACCAAAAAAATCACTACCAATTACCCAAAATAACATTATCTACGGATGCCGACACGTAACTATTTCTACTTTATCATTTTATAACAAAAGGATTCCTGGGTAAAAAAGAAGGCATTAAATCGGTCCAGATTGACATTATCATAGATTCCGAGACCACGGACAGGGTGTTTAGAGTTAGATAGCAGGCGAAGCAATCCCAGATACGGTTTTTTATATGTAAATCGACGCCTTTATTGTAAAATACCCCCGGTATGATCTATGTTTGGTTACTAATCCTGGTCGTATTAAATGGGGTATGGCTGGGGATGGTGTTGTTTGGCTTGCCGGGAAACTGGCTGATGGTGGCAGGGACGGTGCTGCTGGCGTGGTGGCGGTGGGAAGAGCAGCCGTTTGCCATAGGAACGCTGCTGGCAATCGGTCTGCTGGCCCTGGCGGGGGAAGTAATGGAATTTCTGGCGGGAATGACGGGAGCACAGAAAGGCGGTGCCCAGCTTCGCGGTTCGATTGGCGCCTTTGTGGGGGCTATCATCGGTGCGGCGATCGGTACAGTGGTTATCCTGATCCCGGTATTGGGTACTATCGTTGGTTCATGCGTGGGCGCCGGGCTGGGCGCCTGGGCGATGGAGGCTTCGACGGGCAAAACAACCCGGCAGTTGCGGCGGCTCAGCGTGGGGGCCGGAGTGGGCCAATTCATCGGTTTATTGAGCAAGTTGGGGGTAGGTGTGGTAATCTGGCTAATTGTGGCAATAGCGGCGTTTTGGCCATAAACCAACAACCATGATCTATTTTATCAATTTCATTTATTTTAACAGGCAGGCGCATAAAAATGCGAAGCAGAACGGGAGGGGTCGTACTGCTTCGCCAATGGAAGGAGGAGAAAACATCTATTCAATTTTTTATGCTCTTCTATGATACTAGACGCAAAATAGGAGGGGAATGTTTCAAAAAAATTTGAATTTTTTCGAAAAAACAGCAAAATTTTCGAAATTATTTTAAATTTACTATTTTATTTTACTTATCGGCCCTAAAAAATCGGTTTTTACAAGCACCGGAACTCAGGAACCGATTTCAGCAGCGGCCTCCACAAATTGGGCAATATCGATTTTGACGGTCTTCCGGCGCCGGGGCCGGGGTTCCGGCTGATGTCGGCGGTCGGTCAGGGCCACCTGAAGGGCTTCCTGGGCGGTTGGAGCGAATAAATCGGCCCCAATCTCTTCCCAGAGGCCATCGGCCCGGTTAAAAACCCCGCCGGAAAGCATGATACGCATGTGGGGAGCGGCAGAAACACTGCGAATGGTATCGATAAGTTTGCGAATTTCGGGGGCCCCGGAGGGTTTTGTGCCGTAAATAAAGAGGATATCGGGCTGATATTGGCCTACCAGGCTGAGGATTTCATCATTGGGAACCCCGGCGCCAATAAATTTTACCTCCCAGCCGTCCGATTCGAAGAGGTCAGCGCACATCTGGCTGCCCAGTTCCTCTCGTTCATCATTGGCACAGGTTATAATGATCTTTTTGCCGCGTGATTCCCGCCGCGGCAGCTTGCTCTGGAGCTGATCAACTAAGGTACGGTTGATGCGGGTTGCCATTTGTTCGGTAATCTGGTTAATTGTGTCCTCCCGGTACATTTTTTCGATTTCCGTCATTACCGGCCAGAACAGATTGGTATATAAGCTGTTAACCGGAGTGCCGGTTTGCAAAGATTCACCTAATATCTGGCGGCAGCCAGCCCGGTCACCCTGAAGAAGCCTGTCCATGTAACGAAGCATAATTCTTTCAAAATCCATAATTTATAACCTCAAAACAGTTCGTACGGTTGCCAACAAAAAAACTCTATACTTCCCAATTTAACATTATTTTTGGCCGGCATGTTAAAATAGGCAATATATAGCTTATCGAAAATGGGGGTAAAAAAACTTTACTAAATATCCCATTTTATCTATTTTAACTTTTTTAACATCATTTGCCCCGTCCAAAGTTTCCTAAAATACGTGTTTTTTGCTCAAAAAAGGCAAATATTCGCAATACCCATGCTATATTGCGGGTAATTGCTTGCCATATGGTAATTTGGGAATAAAATAAGGAGAAAGCAAAACGAAGAGGAATTCCTGATGCAAGATATATTACAACTAATGGATACACCGAAAGTTAAAACGCCTCGCATGATATTGGGCTTCAGCGGTTGGATGGATGGCGGCGAAGTTTCGACCGGAACGGTAGTATATCTTGTCAATCAGCTTAGGGCCGTACGGTTTGCGGAGATATTGCCGTCGGATTTTTACATCTACAATTTTCCGGGGCCGATGGAATTATCGGCGGTATTTCGCCCTTATGTAAGGATGGATGAGGGCCTGATCAAGGATTATCAGGAACCGTCCAACACCTTTTATTACGAGCCGGAGAACGATCTGATTTTGTTTATCGGGAAGGAGCCTAATATTCACTGGGGGGAATATGTCTCGATTCTCTTCAAGGTTGCCGAGCAATATCAGGTCCGGGAGATGTATTTTATCGGGTCAGTGGCGGGTTTGGTACCGCATACCCGGGAGCCGAAATTCAGCAGTTTTGTCAATCAGGAAAGCCTCAAGGCAAAGCTGGCGGGGTATCATGTGACCTTTTCCAGTTATGAAGGACCGGCTAGTATTGTGAATCACATTTCCGACTATTCGAGCAAGCGGCAGATCCCGATGATCGGGCTGGTGGCGGAGATCCCGGCCTATGTACAGGGGCGGAATCCCAAGTGTATCGAGGCAACGGCGCGGCGGCTGGCGAAGCTGCTGGAGATTGAGGTTGATTTTGAGGATTTGCGGATTATCAGCGAAGACCTGGAAAAAAAACTGGACAAGGCGGTTCAAAAACGGGCCGAACTGGCCGAGCATATCAAGAGGCTGGAAGAGAACTATGATAAGGAAGTATTCGATACCGAAATGGACGATTTGAAAAGCTGGCTGGTTCAGCAGGGGATTCGGGTAGATTAGAAGGAGGGAGTAAATCCTGGTTTGGCGGTCGGGAATGCCAGTCCTGCTACAACCGCAATCCGTACGGGCAGGACCGGGAGGAAGGGAAAAAGAATATTTGACAGCCATTTTCCCGGTAGGTATCTTACCGCAATTCTACTGAAATCGTATTGGATATGTCGGTCCTCGGCGAATTGGCAAAATACTGGTTTGAGTGGATGAATAGTAAAAAACGAGAAAATATTCTGTGAACGCGCGAAACGAATCCTTACCCATTCGTATTCAATTTGTATCCCTCGGCTGTGCGAAGAACCTGGTGGACAGCGAAAAGATGATGGGCCTGCTGGCGGAGGCAGGCTGCACCTTTGTCAGTCCGGATGCGCAAGCCGACCTCACCATCATCAATACCTGCGGCTTTATTGAAGAGGCCCGGCAGGAAGCCCGGCAAACCATTCGGCAGGCTCTGGAAGATAAATATTCCGGCAATACTGGACGGATTGTGGTTACCGGCTGCCTGGCCCAGCTAGGGGCGGGGAAATTACTGGACGAATTTCCCGATATCGATGCCCTGCTGGGGCTGGCGGATCGCAGCCGAATCGCCCAAATAGCGGCGGATCTGGTTCAGGGAACTCCTGCCAAAGCGAAAAAGATAAAGGCAAACACTGTTATCAAACCTTTCCATACCGGGGTGCATGAGGATCAGGCCCGGCTGCGGCTGACCGATCCCAGTTGGGCCTATCTGCGGATCAGCGAAGGCTGCGGCATGGGGTGTACGTTCTGCACGATCCCGGCTATCCGCGGTCCGTTCCGCAGCAAGCCCCTGGATAGGATTCTGGCGGAAGCGGCGGAATTGGTTCGGGACGGGGCGGTGGAACTCAATCTGATTGGACAGGAAACCAGCGGGTACGGCAGCGATCTGGGATTGGTATCGGGATTCTCGGAATTATTGAAACAACTGAACCAGCTCGATCTGCTGCGATGGATCCGGATTTTGTATGCCCATCCGGCCACCCTGACCGATGCGCATATTGAGATGATGGCGGCTTGCCAAAAGGTGGTCCCATATATCGATATTCCGCTCCAGCACATCAACGACCGCATCCTGAAACTCATGCATCGCCGCATCAATCGCAAGCAAACCGAGGAAATCATCCAGAAACTGCGCCATACCATCCCGGCAATCACCATCCGGACGACCCTGCTGGTGGGATTCCCATCAGAAAAAGATTCGGAGTTCGAGGAGCTGCTGAATTTCGTGGTGGAAAACCGCTTTGAGGCGCTGGGGTGTTTTACCTATTCGCCGGAAGAAGGAACCGCCGCCGCACGAATCAAGAACCATGTTCCGCAGGAGATAAAGCAGCAGCGGCTGGATAGGATTATGACCGCTCAGCAGCAGATCGCCTTCGACCATGCCCGCCGCCAGGTGGGGAAAAATCCCGATTGCCTGATCACCAGCTTCCTGGAGCCTCCGGCCATTCGGGATCTGAAACTGGACCGGAAAAAAATCTGGTATAACGCCCGGCACCGCGGACAGGCACCCGAAATCGATGGCGTCTGTTATCTTGCCGGGGAAAAAGCCGACAAGGACCTGATCGGGACGATCCGTCCGGCGGCGATTTCCGGTCACATGGATTATGACCTGATTGGATCTGTGTAAGACAGAGCGATAAAATTCCGGTTGCTCCCTGCCTGAACTTCCATTAAGATTAGCGGGTGTTTTACTGCTGATTTTCGAGCTTTTTTCTGTCTTTTAGCCTGGTTTGGTAACACGAATGCATACATTTGTTAGATCGCTGCCGAATATTTTGACCGGTTCCCGGATATTTTTGACGGCTATTTTTCTGGTTCTGCTGGGAATGACCGATCGGCAGGCCCTGCTGGACCCGGCTGCGGTCGATTCCCAGGCGGGCAAGCTGCACTGGGCGTTTGCGGTGTTTGTCATCGCCGGGATAACGGATATTCTCGATGGGCCGCTGGCCCGCAAGCTCAAAGTAACCAGCCAATTCGGCAGGACATTCGATCCGTTTGTCGATAAGATTCTGATCGGCGGGGGATTCATTATGCTGGCAATCTATAATACTGGGATACCCAAGGACTTAACGGGAGTAGCCTGGTGGATGGTGGCGGTGATTCTGGCCCGCGAACTGTTTGTAACCATTATCCGCAGCATGAGCGAATCTCAGGGCAAGGAGTTCGCAGCCACCTGGGCCGGCAAACTCAAGATGTTCCTGCAGAGCTTTACCATCGGCACGATCATCATTTACGTGGCGGACTGTCAGGGAGAAACCTGGGCGGTCATATTACGAAACTGCATGATCTGGATAACCGTGGTTTTTACCGTCTTCTCAGCCATGATCTATACCCGGCGAATCCAGAAGCTGCGCATTTTCAGCGGTTTAACGAAAAAAAACAGATAATCCATAAATTGTTTACCACTGGTCGTAGTCTTCGATGTATTCCATGAGGCCGTCGGGATTCAAAACGGTGATGGTGCGGTAGGCGGTGTCGATGAGTCCTCGATGGCGGAAGTCAGAAAGGGTACGGGAGACGGTTTCGCGACTGACGCCAAGCTGGACGGCAAGTTCTTCGTGGCTGATTTTTCGGGTGCGTCCGGCAGGCTGAACCAGTTCACTGCGCGGGGAGCGGCTTTTGAGCAGGAGCCGGGCCAGCCGGGTATAGACATTTTCGAAGCTGGAGCGTTCCAGTTCGCGGGTCAGGCTGAATATGGTGCGGGCCATGGTCTGCATGAGCCGGTAACAGATATCGGCGTCCTTTAGGAGGACTTTTTCGAGGGCGTCTTTGTTCATGGTAAGGATGATGGTGGGCCGGCTGGCGATAAGAGTCACAGCACTGGCGGCGCCGGTGATCATCTCGGCCAGGCCGAAATGGTAGCCCTTCCGCAGGATACTGACGAGTTTTTCGTTGCCGGCGGAGCTGCGGCTAAGAGAGCGGATTTCGCCGGAATATACTATCAAAAAATGAGTTATGGATTGACCCTGAAGCCAGATAGTCTGATGGGACTGCAATTTCTTGACATGGATTAACTGTGCCAGTTTGCTGAGCTGGTCGGGTTGCAGCAGCTCGAAGGCCCAGATATGGCGGAGAAATTCCTGGATGGTGTCGGTATCAATCCTTTTGTCCATAAATGAGCAGTATAGGGGGAAAATTTCGTTTTTCAAGAAAAATGTGATAAAAATCACACATTTATGACAAGAGCAGGGAGTAAGATAGCAATTGTAAGCTGGATAACCGTTTAGCAGTGACAAGCTGAATGTTCCAGTAAGCCAGAAGGTAGAACTGAGATGGAGATGGATATGTCAACAATTGCTTCGCGAAATACCATGCAGGATGCGTCACCGGTGCTGGATCCGTTAAAGATGAAAGACTGGGAGATTGCCGCAGCGGCGGAAAAGACCATGAAGCCGATCGTGCAGTTGGCCGAAGATATCGGGCTGGTCGAGGATGAGCTGATTCCGATGGGGAAATACCTGGGCAAGATAGACGGACAGAAGGTGCTGGCCCGACTGGCAGAAACGCCGCAGGGGAAATATGTGGACGTAACGGCGATTACACCGACGCCGCTGGGGGAAGGCAAGACGACAACCACCATCGGGCTGGTGGAGGGACTGGCGAAACTCGGCAAGCGCGTGGCGGGAGCGATTCGTCAGCCCAGCGGCGGCCCGACCTTCAATATTAAGGGATCGGCGGCCGGCGGCGGGCTGGCACAGTGCATTCCGCTGACGCCGTTCTGTCTGGGTCTGACGGGGGATATCGACAAGATTACCAATGCCCATAATCTGGCGATGGTGGCGCTGACCAGCCGGATGCAGCATGAGTCCAACTACGATGACGCCAAGCTGGCGCAGCGGAATTTGCGGCGGCTGGATATCGATCCCCAGCGAATCCAGATCAAGTGGGCGATTGATTTTTGTGCCCAGGCTCTGCGGAATATCACCATCGGCAAGGGGGACAAAATGGACGGCTACGAGATGGAATCCGGCTTCCAGATCAGCGTGTCGAGCGAACTGATGGCGATTCTGGCCGTCTCGCGCGATCTGGCGGATATGCGCAGCCGGATCGGCAGGATGGTGGTGGCCTACAGCCGCAAGGGGGAAGAAGTAACCACAGCGGATCTGGAGGTGGATGGGGCGATCGCGGCCTGGCTGGTGGAGGCGATGAAGCCGACACTGCTGCAGACGATTGAAGGGCAGCCGATTTTTGTACACGCCGGGCCGTTTGCCAATATCGCCATCGGTCAGAATTCGATTATGGCCGACCGCATCGCGCTGAAACTGAATGATTACCTGGTGACCGAAAGCGGCTTCGGAGCGGATATCGGGTTTGAAAAATTCTGGAATTTGAAGTGCCGGATTTCCGGGCTGGTGCCCAACGCCGTGGTGATTGTGGCGACCATCCGGGCGCTGAAGATGCACGGCGGCGGGCCGGCGGTCAAGCCGGGGATTCCGCTGGATGAAGCCTATACGAAAGAAAATCTGGCTCTGCTGGAAAAGGGCTGCGAAAATCTGGTCGCCCATATTGAGACGGTGAAGAAGAGCGGGGTGCGGCCGGTGGTCGCCATCAACAGCTTTTATATGGATACGGAAGCAGAAGTGGCGCTAGTGAAGAAGGTGGCCCAGCAGCATGGGGCCTATGCGGCCCTTTCGGAGCATTGGCTCAAGGGCGGCGCAGGGGCGGTGGAACTGGCGGAGGCGGTGGCGGCGGCCAGCGAAGAAAAGAACGATTTCAAATTCCTCTACAGCTTGAAGATGCCGCTGACGCAGCGGATCGAGCTGATTGCCAGAGAGGTATATGGCGCCGATGGCGTAACCTATACGCCCCAGGCCCGGGAAAAACTGCAACGATATGAAAAAGACCCGGAGATGCAGAAGCTGGGAACGTGCATGGTGAAGTCGCACCTGAGCCTGTCGCACGACCCGAATTTGAAAGGCCGGCCGCGCGGCTGGCAGCTTCCGATCCGGGATGTTCTGGTCTATAAAGGGGCTGGTTTTGTGGTGCCGGTGGCCGGCGATATCAAGCTGATGCCGGGGACCGGTTCCGATCCGGCCTTTCGCAGGATCGATGTGGATGTGGAGAGCGGCAACGTAACGGGACTATTTTAAACACAGGCAAAAGTGAGGTGTTTAAGGAAATCCGGTGTCGCGTGACGACGACACCGGTTTTTTTATGGCCATGTAAAACTATCGGTTTTAATTGGAGGAGACTGGTACAGTTTCAATCGGCGCAGGCTCTGGAGATGGCGGCGGAGTGAGATTATCCGGTATTTCCGTGTTTGGTTCTTCCGGAATGACCGGTTCTTCCGGCATTTCTTCGACGGCAACGGTCCCGCGTGACAAATCACCATAGATTACATCATATTGGCCGTCGTCGCGCCGCCAGCCCAGCAGAATCGCCTCGGCATCACCCGGCTCAACCACTGATCCATAATATTTCGGGTCGCGGCCTTCCTGGGTCATCGCCATATAGAACATGGCAATTCCCTGGATTTTCATCATCTGGGGCATCAGTTTTTCCACCTGCTCCTGTTCGCTCAAACCTTCGGTATCGATGCCCAGCTTGCTGCCGACCGCAGCCTTGTCCTGCTGCATCAGTAATTTGGTAAAGTCGGCGGTCATATTCATCATATCTATTTTTTTCGGATACCGGTTGAGTATATCAGCGTAGAGCTGCAAACCTTCGGTTGCACCTTCGGCATCCATGGCCGGTATTTGCATATCCGGCATGGCGGTATAATCTTCGGGGATTTCCGGGGTGAAATCAGCGGCCGTGACCTCCTGATTCCACTGAAAATCGTCCATGACCATATGCATATTCATCAGCCCGCCGCCCGCCGGCGAATTCATGGTGGCGTCCATCTCCATCAGCACCGGCCACCCTCGCTGGACATCGGCCCAAATCTCCACCGACACCTCCTGGAACATGCCCATTCCATATTTCGGATCAGTGGTCCGGATGCCTTCGCACTCCACACCGTTGATTTCCGTACGGCCCAGTTCTTCATACTGGCAGTTCATGAATTCTTTGAACATATACCGCGGGTCGTTATTCTGCTGCTGCATCTTGGCCAGCAGATCCTCGCTGAACTGCATCCGCATGATTTTTTTGGCCTCCGGCATAAGCATGACCGCGCCTTTTTCCGCCGCCGAAACATACGTTTGCTGCATGACCTTACCCCCGGAGAACATCTCCATCTTCATGCCGAATTCCGGCGAGATCAAAATATGCCCTTCCATCTCCGGCATACCGCCGGGCATCCCGGCCACCGCACCGCCTTCCATTTGGATTAACATCCGGTAGCTGAAGGCCCCCGCCTGCTCCACCCGGGCCGCCACTTCCGCCCAGGCCAGTTTGGCCCCGTCCCCCATCCAGAAAAAGCCGGCCACGGCTGCGATCATCACGATGGCCGCAATTGCAAATTTTATCAGATTGCTTTTCATCACTTTTCTCCATAGATTGTCCGGATGCGTCTGCGGCCGGGCGATCTCTTCCAGAATCCGCTGCCGGGTGCGTTCCATATCCCGGCCCACTTGTTCCGGATTCGAATCGATCCGACCCAGCGCCTCCAGACATTTGGTAATTTTTTCTTCGTTCATTTCGGACATACCATCACCCATCATTAAGGGGACACTTTTACATCAGAGGCCGTCAGGACCCGCAGACGCGCCAGGGCTTTGGAACAGATAGCCCGCAGATGCTGCGGTTTCTTGCCCAGCCGGCGGGCGATCTCTTCGTACGGTTCCTGCTCGAGGTACCGCCGCACCAGCACTTCGCGGGCGACTGGCGGCAGTTTCGCCAGGCCTTCCAGCACCTGTTCCATTTCTTCGGCCCGGACCATGTGTTCCAGGGCGACCGGCTGGTTCTCAGCAGGCAGAAACTCTTCTTCTAGGGGAACAAAGGCCTTCTTGCGGTTTCTGCGCCACTCGAAGGCCAGGTTCACCGCCGACCGCCAGGCATAAGCCATCGGATCGTCCGCCTTTTCTAAACCCCTGGAATTACAGAGCCTTACGAATAGTTCCTGGAACAGGTCGCTGGTGGCCTGCTCCGACCCGCTCAGCCGGGTGAGCAGGCGGTGCAGCCGCTGGCCGGCTGAATCCAGCAATTCCAAAACCTTTTGTCCGCGGTCTTCCAAAACCAATCCTCGCAGGTACCATCGCGATTCGAGCTTCCCTGGGCCTCATCATTATAGACGAAATGCCGCCCTTTGCGCACCTGAAAAACCGGACGCGGCAAGAAAATTTGAGAAGAATTTTCCTCCGGCAAAGTTGACAGACCCGGCAAACCAGGGAATAATCATCATCAGAACAAAACGGAAAGGAAAAATCATGGAAGTTTACCAAGCCATCCAAAATCGCCGCAGCGTGCGTGCCTACAATCCCAGACCCATTCCCGAGGCGACGCTGCACAAGGTTCTCGAAGCCCTGCGTTTGGCCCCCTCGGCCTGCAATTTCCAGCCCTGGCGGTTCCTTCTGGTACAGGATCCCCAGCTACGGCAGCAGGTGGCGGCCGCCTCCTGCAATCAGGCCTGGATGGCGGAGGCCCCGGTGATTGTCGTGGCCTGCGGCACTCCCGCCAAGGCCTACAAAAAGATGGGCGGCTACGGCAACAGTATCGATATCGATCTGGCGATTGCCCTGGACCATCTCAGCCTGGCCGCCGTGGCCGAAGGGCTGGGGACCTGCTGGATCGGGGCCTTTGATGAAACCGCCGTCAAAACGCTTCTGCAGATTCCGGCGGAAGCCAAGGTGGTAGCCATGATGCCGCTGGGCTATCCCCGCTCCGATGACCTGAATCATCCGGTCAAACCTGGCGCCCGGAAAAAGGCGGACGAAATCTTCAAAATCAACCATTATCAGGGGTAACAGCGAAAAGCAGAAACCGCCCTTATGGGTGTCTATTCTGGAAGTCCAGGGGGACAATAAGCACCGCGGAGCGGGCGCGGCGGGCGATTTTTTCGGTAACGCGACCGAAGAGAGCTTTTTCGAGAGAGGAATGGCCCTGGCGGCCCAGGACAATCAGATCGGCATTTTTTTCTTCCGCGAAGGCAAGGATTTCCTTGTAGTCCTTGCCGACCCGCACCTCAAATTGAAAATGGACGCCCGGCGGGACGCGCAGCCGATAGGATTCCTCGATTTTACGGTCAATGTCGGCTTTGGCCTTCTGATCCACATCATCGACTTCGTAGATGTAGGTCTTCCAGAACTGGGCATCGGTTTCAGGGATCACGTGCAGCAGATAAAGTCTGCAGCCGGGGCGGCGGACGGCGGCGTCGAGAGCAAAGTCAAAGGCGAAGTCGGCGTTTTCGGAGAAATCGGTACAAAAAAGAATCGTCTGGTAAGGACTGACAGGTAAGGAACCGGTATCCATGGTCGTATTTCCTTTTTGGGATTTTCCCGGCCGGGCCGGCGGCTAATAGCGGACCAGGTCGGGTAAAAAGGTACAGATTTTCGGAAAGGCGATACAGAGCGCGGTGGCAATGACCAGAGCCAGGACGAAAGGTATACAGCCTTTGAAGACTTTTTGCAGGGGGACATCACGCTCGATCCCGCCGACGACATAGGCACAAACCCCGACCGGCGGAGTGATCGTGCCGATCTGGGTAACCAGGACGATAATGACGCCGAACCAGATGGGATTGCAGTTCAAATCCAGCATGACGGGATAGAAAATCGGGATGGTCAGCAGAATCAGGGCCAGGGCATCCACAAAACAGCCGGCGATCACGTAAAACAGAACCATAAAGCTGATAATCATCCAGGCGGGCAAAGGCAGGCTGCCCAGCCAGGTGGCCAGCTCAAAGGGAATGCGGGTGATGGCCAGGAAGTGGCCGAAGACAACCGCACCGGCGACGATGATCATGACCATCAGGCTGGTGCGCATGGTCTCCATGAGGGAACGGCGGAGCATTTTAAGGGAGAATTTTTTGCGGAAGAAGGCAATGACGAGGCTGCCTCCGGCGCCAACCGCAGCCGCTTCCGTGGGCGTGAAAAGTCCGCCAAACATGCCGCCGATGACCAGGGCGAAGAGAATCAGGGTTTCGGTGATACCCAGCAGAGAGCCGAATTTATGGCTCCAGGTGGAGGAGGGAGCCGCCGGACCAAGGTGGGGACGGCGTTTGCACTGGATGTAAATCACCCCGACAAACAGGGCGGCGGTCAGAAGGCCGGGCAGGATGCCGGAGATAAAAAGCTTGCCGATGGACTGTTCGGTCATGATGCCATAAACGATGAAGACAACGCTGGGCGGGATCATCATACCGAGCGTGCCGCCGGAAGCAACGGTGCCGCAGGCCAGCTCCATGTCATAGCGATAGCGTTTCATTTCGGGCAGGGCCACCATGGCCATGGTGGCGGCGGTAGCCGGACCGGAGCCGCAGATAGCCCCAAAAGCAGCACAAGCCCCGACGGTAGCCATCGCCAAACCGCCGGGCAGCGGTCCCAGCCAGTGATAGGCGGTCTCAAAAAGACGGCGGCTGATCCCGGAATGGAAGGACACCTGGCCCATGAGGACAAAGAGCGGGATAACGGTCAGACTGTAGGAGGAGAAGGTTTCGTAGAGGTCGGCGGTAATCATGTGGACGGCGGCCGGCAGGGATACAATCCAGGCGAAGCCGACAAAGCCGACAATGGCCATCGCAAAAGCAACCGGCATGCTGCTGAGCAAAAGTATAACCAGCAGCAGGCATCCCAGCAGTCCTATTTCCACGGGTGTCATGGTTTGATCAGTTCCTTCCCGGGGTGAAACAGGTGATAGATTTTAATCAGACAGACCAGCCCGCAGGCAGCGGCCAGGACATAAGCCAGATAAAAATCAGGCAGTTGCAGCGTGGGAGAAACCTGGCCGCTCTGCTGGAGACTGTTGCCGTAGAGCCAGCACCGCTCCGCCAGAAAGGCAAAGAGGGCCAGCAGGCAAAGCCGGGACAAACTGTCCACGAGAATGCGCCCGCGGCGGGAAAGTTTCTGGAAGAAATATTCGATGGCCACGTGGCCTTTGCAGGCAGTGGTGTAGGGAAGAGAAGCTGCCATGCACAAACCGCCGGCAATTTTCACGATGTCATAGACGCCGGTCATAGAGACCTTGCCCATGCGCAGGATGACCTCGATGCAGGTTATCACCACCATCAGAAGAATGGCAAAACCGGCAACCGCAGCCATCACGTACACGAGGAGGCGAACAATCCGCGCATAAGCGGACCAGAAGGCTCCCTCCTGGGTGATTGGTGCGGGTGCCGTCATCGCTTATTGTCCCTGGGGTGCGGCCAGCTTCGCTTGCAGTTCTTTAAGGAATTCCTCGCCTGGCAGGGATTTTTCCTTGGCGGCGGCCGCATAGGCATCCAGAATGGGCAAAACGGCGGCCTTCCAAAGCTGCTGCTGTTCGGGCGCCAGGGGGATTTCTTCGCGTTTGAGTTCCCGGATAAAGGCCCGGCCTTCCTCATCGGCCACATCCCAGGCGGCCCCATGTTTGACGGCCCATTCCTGGCTGGTTTCGGTGAAGATTTTTTGGATGTCGGCGGGCAACTGCTCCCATTTCCCCTTGTTCATCACGACGAACATGGCGGTGGTATAGCCGATGACGGAACTGTCGATAACATACTGGATGGCCTCGCCCTGTTTCCAGCCCTTGAGGGTTTCGATGGGACACAGGGTGGCATCCACGACGCCTTTCTGGAGGGCTTCATAGGTTTCCGGCTGGGCCATGGCTACGGGGGTGCCGCCGAGCATTTCGACAATCTTGGCGGACAGGCCGGTGGCACGGACCTTGAGGCCCTTCATGTCTTCCAGCGTATGGACGGGTTTTTGGGAGGCAAGAATTCCGGGCCCGTGGGCGTGAAAATACAGGACATGAGTATCGGCAAGTTCGGCGGGCTGGTATTTCTGGACCATTTCATTGGCGATGCGGGTGGCCGCAGCACCGTTGGGATAACCCAGCGGCAGATCCAGGCCTTCCAGCAGGGGGAATTTACCGCGGGTATAGGCCAGACAGCTCATGCCGATATCGGAAATACCGTTGACCACCCCGTCATAACACTGGGGGGCGGGCGTCAGCGTACCGCCGGCAAAGATGTTGATTTTGACGCGGCCGTTGGTCCGCTTTTCGATCTCTTTGGCCCACTCATCGGCGGTTTTGCACTGGATGTGCGAGGGCGGGAAAAAGATGCTATAGGATAACTCGATGGTCTTGGCAGGAGCCGGAGCGGGAGCCGTGGGAGCGGGTTGCCCGCCCTTCTCCGACTTTTTGCACCCCCCTACCGCCAGAGTCCCAGCCGCCGCGACAGCCAAAACCAACAATATTCCGAATACCTTTGCTGTTTTCATACCAGATACTCCTGAAAAAGAAAGTTAAGATACTTGACAAGCATCCGGGGCAGTATAAGAAATCCCCCGGCG
>JAKQBU010000023.1 GCA_029573975.1 Planctomycetota bacterium | reverse complement strand
AGGCTGCGACACTATCCTGGTTCAATCCCATCACGGATATTGCCGATGTAGAGTATGACTTGTATCTCAAGCAGGGTGATTCCAATTTTGGGGATCCCATAACTCTGACTACCGCCAGCTATAATCCGGAACCCGATCTGGAAAAGGGCCAGCTATACTACTGGCAGGTGGTTATGAGCGGCTATACGCAGGATCCGAATCTGGCCTATGATCCGGAGAATCCCTATAACTACCCGGTCACCCGGACCAGCCCGGTATGGTCCTTCACCGTCGCCAGCAAAGCCGCCGAACCTGTTCCGGCGAATGGCGCGGTGGAAGTGCATCCCTCGGCGATTCTGGAATGGCAGGGAATACCCGGCTTTCTGCACGATGTGTATTTCGGCACTGACGCGACCGTGGTGGCCAGTGCCGATGTAACTACGGCCGGTATTTATCAGGGCCGTCAGGCAGAGGAAACGGTTACTTTTGATCCGTTTGATTTGACGGATATGGACTGGGCGACGACCTACTACTGGCGAATCGATGAGGTGATCCCGGGAACCCCGGATACCATCTTAGCCGGCGATGTCTGGTCCTTTACCACCATCGTGCCGCAGTGCCCGACGCCGCTGCGCGGGGATACCAATGACGACTGCATCAACGATATGCAGGATCTGGTCAATATCGCCCAGAGCTGGCTGACGTGCAGCCTGGTGCCGGTAGAGGCCTGTCCCTTTTAAGGACGCCGAAGGATAACCATCCAAATGGAAAATTATCATGCGTAATCAAAATGTGAAAATTTTAGAAAGATAAACCTAGTAAGTTTGGCGGAGCGATAAACAGGCTCCGTCAAACGGAGGAAACATAAGATGAATAGGAAATGTATTGTAAAAGGTTTGGTTGCTTTTACGTTTGTCTTCCTGATGGCGACAACGGCAATGGCAGCAGATGTAATCAGTGTTAATCTGGTGGCCGGTGGACAGCCGGTTGGAACCCAAACCGCCGGCGCCGTGCCGGCCGGGAACTGGAACGACTATCCAGGAACGTCCGGTTCCCTGGCTTTGGTGGACGATGATGGCGCTGCCACAACGGCTTCGTTTGCATTTTCCAGTTTGGGCGGTGTGATTTCCTGGCAGAATGGTGGAGCAGCGATTCTTGGCGATCTGGGCAGCAATGACATGCTGGACGGCCATATCTACCAAGCAGCCGGGACTACTCTAAGTGCTGCTTTCACCGGGATTCCCTTTGCGAAGTATGATCTCTATGTCTATTACAACAGCTCGGCGGTAACGAATACACAGACGTTCACCATTCAGGGAACGGTTACATCTCTGAACGGCTATGAGGTCCCTGGGGCAGATACCGCTTTAGTGGAATCGGATGGTACGATCGATGGCAACTATGTGGTCTTCCGGGGTTTAACGGCTGCCAATGTGACCGTGGATGCCACGGCTGCCACAGGTTATGTTTACCTGAATGGTTTCCAGATCGTGGTCTATACACCGAAATTGGCTTTTCCCTCACCGTTCAGTGGACAAAAGGACGTTGATCCTGAGGTAATCCTGACCTGGGCAAGACCTTTTGAGGCGACAGATGTCACGTATGATGTATATCTACAGAAAGACACGAATTTTGTGACCCCGGCAGCAACGGTGACCGCTGAGAGTTATGATCCGGATTTGGAGTATAATACAAAATATTACTGGCGCGTGGATACGCATGCTGCCGGTCTGGATATTACCGGAGCTACGTGGACATTTACCACCATCTCCGCGATGGACGTCTTGGGGGAAGGTGATGTGATTAGTGTGAATTTTTATGACGATCCTGAGGGTGTGCCGGTTGGCGCTAATGAAGCCGGTGTGGTGCGGGTAGGAAACTGGACTGACTGGAATATCAAAGCCACTGCCGTTATGTCCGCCTTGAAAGACAATCTGGGCGTGGCGACTACGGCCGGCGGAACCATCGCTGGGGGGGGTGATTCGTATGCGGTTGCTAACGGTATGGGTAATCCGGGTGATTATGCCCTGATAGCTAGTCATTGGTATAACCCCGGGAGTACCAATACCCTGTCCCTTACGGCTATCCCGTATAGCATCTATGACCTGTATGTGTACTATAGCGCCAATCAGCCCGGTACTATTGATTTTACGATTCAAGGTACTGCTCTTTCCTTGACAGGTCTTGATTCAGCCGCTGGGTCGGAGGATACCGCCTTTGCGATTGCGGATCCAGGGAATTCGATTGCCGGCAATTATGTGGTGTTCCAGGGTATGACGGACTCCGATCTTACGCTTGTTGCCACACCGGGTACCAACACTTTTTCCTACATAAATGGTATCCAGATCGTGGTAAGTTGGGCTCATGATCCCATGAGTCGTGAAACAGACGTCATCAAGGAAGCGATTCTGACCTGGGACAATCCATTTGATGTGATGGGCAGTACTTATGATGTGTATCTGCAGAAAGACACTCCGGATTTTGGCGCGGCGGCCGATACGGGCCTGGAGGTTATGAACTACGACCCGGATCCCGATCTGGAAGAAAATACCGTGTACTTCTGGCAGGTGGTAATTCATGCCCTGGGTCCCAATCCGGAGTCTCAGGATCCCAATAATCCGGTGTATGATGTGCCGGTGGAGATTCCCAGCCCGGTCTGGGCGTTCGCAACTAAGGCCGGAGCGACGAATCCGAACCCGGCCAACGGCGCGGTGGAAGTGCATCCCTCGGCGATTCTGCAATGGAGAGGTCTAACCGATCAGAAGCACGATGTGTATTTTGGAACCGAAGAGAACGAGGTAGCCTATGCCAATGTCAGCAACGTGGGTATCTACCAGGGCCGGCAGGATCCAGACGCTACCAGCTTTGATCCGTATGGTACGGTCTGGATGGACTGGTCCACGACTTACTACTAGCGTATCGATGAAGTGGATGAAGGTACGGAACCGGATACGATCAGTACCGGCAATGTCTGGTCCTTCACTACCATTGTGCCGACCTGTCCGGTACCGCCGATTGGTGATGTCAACAACGACTGCCTGGTTACGCTGGAGGACCTGGCGGAACTGGCGGCGGACT
>JAKQBU010000185.1 GCA_029573975.1 Planctomycetota bacterium | reverse complement strand
GCCGTTCTCATTGATATCGACGGAGGTATCCCGGAAGTTTCCAAAGGTAACGGTTTGCCCCTGGGCCAGATAAACCGATTTGCTGTAACTGGCCAGGTCGGTGACACCATCATTGAAACCGGAAACCACCGCGCTAAAATCCTGCACATCATTGATGTTCACATACACACCCGTTGAATCACCACAGGGTACATTATTTATGAACGAAATGGCAATATCATAGGTGCCGGAAACCGGGGCGATGAAACGGCCGCCCGGTTGATATTGATCTAATCCCCAGGCGGAGATCATCCAGGAAGCCCCATGCGTGCGCCAATACAATCCGTCATCGCTGTAAGAACTTCCGTCCACATCGCTGTCATTGGTATTATAAGCGGCGTTTCCATAGGTGTCGTAATCGCCCGGATACCGCCAGACGTTCAGGCCGATTACCGGGGCAACTTCGGAATATAGATTCCAGGTTGTCGTTTCGCCTATGTCGTAGTAGCCATATTCCCAGACACCATAAGGATTGGCGGGAACGCCGCCTTCTCCGCCGGTAAAACTGGCGGCAAAATCCGCGGTGTAGTCATAGGTATCAACGGACCAGGCTGCCGTCGAGCCACATAAGGTTACCATTACCATTAAAACTAACATCTTCTTCATTTTTCATTTCCTCCGTTTGACACAAGCATTTTTCTCGCCTTGTCAAAACTAAAAAAACCATACATTAAACATAAACACGAACACAACACACACAAAGTTTTCCGCAAAAGGTTTTGTTTCTTTTCATCACCGCCTTTCGATTTTGGATAATCCGGCCCGACCGGATGTCCGGCCGGACCGGATTTTCACAATAAAAACTAGTCTGCAATCGGCCAGGTACAGTTCCCGTTTTCCGGATCGTTGCACTCCAGCCACTTCCTGGCAAAGAGGGCGTAATCTTCCAGATTCACATAGCAATCCTTATCGAAGTCAGTCGGGTAGAATTGCCCGGCTTCCGTGCAGGTAAATGCACCGTCTTCGACTACGATAGTAAATTCACCCACGACATCTTTCTCCCCATCCGGTACGAAGGCGCCAGTCGGATTGGCCGTCCCGGTTCCCATGATATCCAGGCTGATGTCCGCGACGGACTTGGGATAGATGACAAAGTCAGTCAACCGGACTTGGGTTAATTTGGAAAAGCTCTTCCAGATCAGCGAACCGTCCGCCGGGGCGGCTACCGCCGCATGGCCATCCGAGGGACCGGTATAGTCGTTCGGCACAAAACCGGCCAGTCCGGAGGCCTGACTATCAAAGAGCAAACCGATTTGGCTATGGAAGGAATTGGGGTCCGCCAGACTGCCCAGATCCGTTCCCTTATCATGCGACATGGCAAACGAATAGGAATAGGTGTTGCCTTTGGATACTTCTATGCTGATATCGCGATTCGGATCGTTCTGAAGATGGGCGGCAATCTGGTTCGGGTCCGACATCAGGACAGCGAGGGTTGTGTCGAACAAGGCAATATCCCAGGCGCCATCCTCCGGAACGGTATTCCAGAATTCCGGGCCGTAGGCCATGCCGGTGTCATCGGTGGTACTCATCGTCATGCCGCTCAGAATCACCGCATTCGGATCACTTTCTTCGATGGGCCAGGTACAATCCCCATCGGCAGGATTATTGCATGTGAGCCAATCCTGGGCAAACCGGGCAAAGTCCTGCAGGTCCACATAGCAGTTTTGGTCAAAATCCATCGGATAGTATTGCCCCATATCCGCACAAGTGAAATCTCCGAATTCGACGGAGAGGGTGAATTGGCCGACGATATCTTCGACTCCGTCGGGATCATAGGGTTGACAACTATAGAAAGGCGGGTTCCACGGTTCAGTCTGGATATCCAGGCTGACATCCGGAGCGGATTTGGGATAGAGTACAAAATCGGTAAGACGAATCTGGACGCCCTTGGCTACGCTCTTCCAGATGACCGGACCACCGGCGGGATATCCAAAGTCAGGATGGCCGTCGGTTGGGCCGGTAGTGTCTTTGGCGGTAAAGATGGTGATCCCCGGGGTATCTTTTTGATCAAAATAGAAACTCATCGTGTAGTAATCACTCGTCAGATCGTACTCGTTGGGTTCGCCGTTGCCGGTAAAGGCAAAGGTGTAAGTATTGCCTCTGTTCATTGCCGCTTCGATATCTCCATTGGTGATGTTATTGAGAGTGTGAGGGTCCAGCAGATTGGGATCGGTAATCGCAGCGAGGTTGGCGATGGTATCATCCAATACCGCCAGGTCCCAGTAGGTTCCATCATAAAGCTGGGTGGTGTTCCAGGTTTGTCCCTCGACAGGCACACCCTGGTCATCTGAGGACTGCATAAAGAGATACTTTAGAAATACCACCGTAGGATCATCGCCCTGATAATCATTCGTCACCGGAATCCCGTATTTCTGGCTGAGGTAGCTATGGACCGCGTAATACTGGTCCGCGCTGACCGAATCATAGATCAAAATTTCAGAGATATTACCTCTGGTCCACTGACGACCTACATCTAAGACACCAATCGAGGCGATAGAAGTGGTGTAATAGGTCAAACCGGTTCCGGTCCCTTTCAGTTTGTGTTGACCGTCAAAATAGAGTGCTTTTTTGTAGGTGGTTGCCGCCGGATCAAAGGTGCCGTTGATAATGGTATATCGATTTGTATCGGTCGGCAGGGTTCCTGATTCCATGGAATCCCCCAACCAGTTGGAAGCAGTAAACCACTTCACCCTTCCCGGCTTACCGCCTTCAGGACTTAAACCCAGCGCGTAACCGCTTACATCGGAATAGTCGCCCACGATTACTTGATGGTCCACAACATTATCATCCATATCCGCCACCACATACACCGAAATGGTCGGCAGACGCAGACCGGCATAATCAGCCAGCCGGTAACCGTCATTCCCATCAAAACGAATGGCTTTTTGGGAACCGACAGCCATCAGGGTCGGAGCACCCCATACATAGTTGGTATCGTGGCCGCTGCCGGACTTATCCAGCCACATGGTTACCGTATCTCCCACTTCTGCCGGGATATAGCCGCCCGGAGCATTGGGTTCCGGCTTCATCGCGCCGTCATCGGCCTTGAGCCAGAGTTTCAAACCCTCGGTGGGGGGAGCGGCTATGACATTCAGGCCAGATAAAAACACAAGGGATACCATCCCACACAAAACAACGAGATAATTTCTTTTCATGACAAAAATCCTCCATTCTCATTAAAAAACAGAATTACTAAACAACATCAAACATCTTTTTGGTTCAGGCCATAAAATCGTTTACCTCCTTTCCATCAGGCAAAAAAACACCGATTACTGCTTTCTTCCGAGAAATAAAAAAGACTTGCTTCTAGCGGGGATAACCGTATAGCATATACCTTTCGGGCAGGGTACAAAATCCCCTGTTCCGGATGCGTGGACCAGTGTACACTCACCAAAGTCGGCACTGGTTCACTTTTTTATTTCTCACCTACTCACATGTTCTCTTTCGAATACTCCTTACTGGTTACGTATCTATTCTGTACCCAAATGATATTTTAATGATTTTCCATTTCCTCAATCTTTCGCAGAGAACCCTGGATCCGGTTCCAGCCGCTGGTTATGTGGTCCAGCATGGCACTTTCCGCCGTCTCGCCGTCACCGGCCATGATCGCGTCAAAGATTTTTTGGTGTTCGGCAAGTGTCAGGTGAAAATAATTCTCAATATTATGGTCTTCGGGTACATACCGGGCAACGTTCCACCATTCTTCCGAAAAATACAAACCGGATAAAATGGAACTGAGCATTGCCAGCATGCGATTGCCGCTGGCCTGAGCCAGGGTATCATGAAATAATCGGTCATAACGACGAAAGGTTCCATCATAATTGCCTGTCTCCTTCATTTTTCCCAATGCATCTTCCAGTTGTTTTTTCAGTACGGGGGTAATATTGGTTGCGGCCAATCTGGTGATTTTTGGTTCATTGATGATTCGGGTTTCCACTATCTCATACACTTCCATTCCGCTGAAACTTTCCACGATGGGGGCTAACATATGCAGGCTGGTGGAGGGATCAAACCGGCTGATATACCAGCCGGACCCATGCCGGGCCTGGATCACTCCCAGCGTCTGCAAAATAATCAATGCCTCCCGCAGGGAACAACTGGCTACCCCCAGTATGCGGCTCAGCTCTCTGCCGGCGGGCAATTTATCTCCCGGCTTCATTCCCGACTTCACAATGTATTTAGCCAGGGCATTGACAATCAGCTCGGGCTGCTTGGGCGGGGCATCCACCATCTCCAGCTCATACGAGGAACCATCACTGGCTCGCCTTTTTTCATCGCTGGGAACCACCGCCGAATATCGTCGCGAATACGACAGTCTTCGGTATATCCCTATATCTTCATTTCCAATATTTTTGTTTGTTTTGGCCATATTGAATCTTGATTTCAACCTTACTACTAACCAAAGTGTTCATATCATACAATCATTATCGAAAATTTAGTGCACTTTGTCAATAAAAATGTTCATGTAATATGAACATTTTTGTAAAAAGATCATCCAAATCTTCTTTAAACATTGTATCTTATTAAATATCAATATTTTATGAAAAAACAGACCGATTTGTCGTTTGGAAAAAATTATCAAAACAGGTGGAAAAATTCCGCAAAATATGGATTTTTCAGATTTGTTTTCAATATAGCTATGGCAGAATAGATTGACATCCCCACACGTGCATGAGCATGGATTAACCCGCATTTTTCACGGACTTTCGATTTTCAGCAGTCTTTTTGCCCGCCTTCTTCGTTAACGTCGCTCGATTTTATCGACAGAACTTTCTTGGAGGGCGGGCATGATTTCTTCCAGGCGGAGGGCGGGGGGCAAGGGGCCGGTCATGGTCAGGACAAAGGTGGTGGAATTGATTTGATTCAGGGAACCGTGGGTGCTGACGGCCCCGCCGGAGAGCCGGTCAAAGGAAGCGTTGCCGTGATACCAGCCGTCGTGCAGGCAGACAATTAAATCAGCGGGATGCTGGACCAGACCGTGAAAGGCCAGCCAGATACGGCGGAGGGGGTCGGGATAGATATGATTTTGCGTGGCGTCAAATAAGACCCGGTCCTCGATAAAACCATCTTCGGCAACGCGGCCCTGTTGACGCAAATTTTCGAGGATGGGATTGAGCTGGAGCGGGTCGCCGGAATCGGGGGCATAGCGATATCGGCCATCTTGATAGCTAATCAGAGCGCTGCCATCGAGGGTGCGAACGCAAACGCCTTGGGGGGTGGGATAGCAGGCCAGGGCGGCGGCAGGGCTGGCCAGAAGGGCATCGGCCACCGGGGCCGGGTTATGGGTATAAAAGGCGGCATAGGTGACCAGGCCATAGGAGATGGGAACGACATCCTGATCGGTTTTCAGGCGTTTGGCGACTCGAAAGCCGGCCTGTTTCAGTGTTTTGCGAAACGAAATCCGGCGGCCGGGGGTCAGGTTATGGCCGTGGTCGGCCAGGAGACTGATCTTTAGCCTGCCCTGGCGTTCATAAACCATCTGTTCACACAGCCGATCCACCCGGCGGAGATATTGCAGGATGCTTTCGCGACCGCCACGGGTGCCCAGGCCGGCGGCGGCTACAGTATAGCCGATCGAGGTACCCTGCTGGGTTTTCCGGAAGGTTTTATAGATTTTACTCAGTTCGTGATTAAAAATCGTTTGGGGTGCGATATAGGCGGCGGCGTCCAGCAGGAACGAGCAGCGGTAGGACAAAATTTTGGCCCAGTCGGCGTTTTTGCCGCTGAGATAGACTTCATTGCCCGTGACGATATGGTTTTTGGATCGATCAAAATATTCGGCCTCGTAGCTAAGCGGCGTTGCCCCGCCGAAAATTTGCTGGAAGGCCAGATCGGTCATGCCGGGAAAACAACTGATGACCCGGCTGGGCGGGTAGAACAGGCGAAAATGCCCCTGTTCGTACAGTTCACGGACCAACTCAAAGGGAACGCCGTCCAGGGCGATGATATAGTGAGGGATGGAGGCATCGCTGGGGATCTGATCGAGGCGGATCAATTTTTCCGGCTGGTCTTTGGCTGAAAAATGCAGTTCAACTATTCTGCCCTGGCTGTTTTGCACCTGACGATAGTCCATATGCCGGTCCTTATTGATATCGAATGATACGGATTCCCTGCCGTTTTCGGTGGTCTGTCGTGCGGCCGGCTGGTCTGGAAACCAGGGAGTAGGCTGACAGCCCGGGAAAACCAAGGCGAAAATGGGAAGGAGTATTGTATAACGGAACATCATCTCTCTCAGAGGGATTTGCTAATATATACAAGTATCTATAAAATAAATATTTACGTACAAACCATGGAGCTGATGGCTATGCTACTCGATTTTCCTTAAAAGTTCAAAGGTATTTATGGATGATGATTATCTGACTATATAGCAAGAAGTTACAAAAACAAGGACCGGCGTTCCGGAGTGCCGAAGGAACGTGTATATATTGTGGATAACTTTTTTGGGGCATTTTCCGTTTGTTTTGGCCAGAGGGGCATATTGTGGCGGCGGATGGCAAACAGGAAACGGCCATGCATAAACATTCGGAACATAACAGCCTGTAAGTTAAAAAGTAAGAAATGCAACGGCCCTTATCCGGGTTTTAAGGAAGCTGGGAATAATTCTGGTAAAGAAACCATCATTCCGGTTAAATTTCATGGATTTTAGTTGACATTATCAAAAAATGGCTGTGGATAACCTGTTTAAAACCTTTTCCCTGCCTGATTATAAAGCCTTTATTAAAAGCATTATAGATGATATATAGGATATAATCCCTACAGACCGGATAGTGGTTAAAAATATAATTAGAACCAACAAAATGGCCGATAATAATGCTGATATGAAAGAAAATGTGAATAACTCGGGTAAACAACAAAGGTTTTGCGGCTGGATCTGGTTATGGTTGCTGGCGGCGGTTTTGCCCGGCTGCAATCGACCGGCTGGGGTTCCCATCACGATTGTGGATCAACGGCAAACCATCATGCAGAAATGCAGCCGGATCGATATCGATCAAGAGTGCGTGGAGGAAGGGCTGAGCCAGCTTTTTACCCGCATGGCGGAGACGTACGGTCCTTTTGAGTCGGAACCGCTGATTCGGGATTATGCCCCCATGATTCAGCAGGGATTGTACCGCCATGGTTTCTGTTCGATTCAGAATCTGCATATCCACGGGCATACCTTTGATATTGATATCTTTTTCCTGGCCGAGCCCAGTCCTTCTTCCCTGAATCTGGCGGCGTTTGTCAAAGGCCAACTGTACCCGGTGATCAGTCTTGCCAACCGGTATTATGTCGAACCGCAGTAAAACCGGCGGCTATCCGGCGGGCTTCTTGAAATCTGGGGATGAAAACGATTCCATCGCTCTAGTCCCATAAAAATTTTGACTCGTGTTGCTGGGCGGCCAGTCCGAGGCAAATCCGGCTTATTCTGCTGATTTCGGGGTTGTCGGAGGGGGTATAACCGCTTTTTTTGTCTTCCGGGTTAATGGTCCCCCTCTTTCATTCGATAATCTATACAAGCTTTACAGTAAGTAATGAGGATTTGATTATCTGTTGACATCATAACAATAATCAAGCTGGGCAGCGTGGGAAGAATGAGTGATGTCTTGAAAAAGCGCATATTATTTATAGATGATGAACCCAATTTCCGGGATAGTCTGAAACGGATATTGCACCGGCAGCAGCAGATCTGGGAGATGCACTATGCCCCGAGTGTGGAGGAGGGACTGCGGCAAATCGGGGAACAGCCTTTTGACGCGGTGGTATCGGACGTTTCGATGCCGGGAAAGGATGGGTTCGCACTTTTAACCGCGCTTCAGCAGTCGGAGAAGACGTCCGATATTCCCGTGATTATACTGACGGGCAACGGGGAGCATTCCCTGAAGCGCCGGGCGCTGGAGATGGGGGCCACTGACCTGTTGAGCAAACCGATCAATTCGGAAGATTTACTGGCCCGGCTGCACAATGTTCTGCGGCTGAAGGCCTACCAGGACGAATTAAAACAGCAGAATGATACCCTGGAACACAAAGTCAGGGAACGGACGGCGGAACTGGAAGAATCGCGGCTGGATATTATCCTGCGTCTCGGTAAAGCGGCGGAATACCGGGACGAGGACACGGGCAATCATATTATCCGGGTCGGGTGCTACTGCCGGACCATCGCGGAAGAACTGCAGATGGAACATGATTTTATCGAGAAAATTTTTCTGACCAGCCCGCTGCACGATATCGGGAAGATCGGCATCCCCGACAGCATCCTTTTAAAACGCGGAAAATTGACACCGGAAGAATTTCAGGTGATTGAAACCCACTGCCGCATCGGCCAGGAGATTCTTCTGCAGGACCCCAAGGGCTTGAAGCCGTTTCTGGAACTGCATCGCAACCATATGCTGGCGCACAAGATGCACAATCCGATATTGAAAATGGCCGCGGATATCGCCCTGTATCATCATGAACGATGGGACGGCAGCGGGTATCCCTGCCGCATCCGGGGTACGGACATTCCGCTGGCTGCCCGGATCGTGGCGCTGGCGGATGTGTATGACGCCCTTCGTTCCTTCCGTCCCTATAAACCGGGATTTTCGGAAGAAAAGACGCTGTCCATCCTGCAAGAGGAAAAGGGCAGTCATTTTGATCCGATGGTGTATGCGGCCTTTGAAAAGGTCATTGACCAGTTTCGCGCGATTCATGAACATTTTTCCGACCTGGCCGAGGCCAAGCCCCAGGCGGTTCAGGTCCCAATCGGTACGAGCGGCGATGGAGAAAGCCCATCATGAAAAACAGAAGGCTTGGACATCCTGCCGGCAGAATGAAGCTGCTGCTGCTCTGGGTCTTGAGCGGTTCGGCCTGTTTGTTGACGCAGGAAGCCAAGGCGGAACAAGAGCCGGCGGTGGAACTCCAGGCGGAAACGGCTGCGGATTCTTCAACCGTCGCACCAGAGGATTTGCTGGAGCTGTCGCTGGAGGAACTGATGGAGATTCCGGTGGTGGTATCCGCCTCGCGGCAGGAGCAGAAGATTAACCAGGCCGCCGTTCCCATCAGCATTATCACGGCCGAGGACATCCATTACAGCGGCCTGACCAGCCTCGGCGAGATTTTGCAATTTACCCCGGGTGTTGATACGTATAAAGCCAACCGGTACTGGGATGTGGTGGGGATTCGGGGCATGCATGATATGTTTTCGAACCGGCTGCAGACGCTGATCAACGGGCGGCTGGCGGATAACGCGGTATTCGGGGGGCCTTTGTTTTTTACTTATCCGGTGATTTTGGAGGATATTGAACGCATTGAGGTGGTGCGGGGACCGGCCGGGGCGGCCTGGGGCGCCAATGCCTTCAACGGGGCCATCAACATCATCACGAAAAAACCGGAAGAGATTCCCGGCGTTTTTGCCTCTACGACGGTGAGCCAATTTGGCGACAGTTATTCGCATCTGCGGTATGCGGAAAAGAAAAAGAACTGGCAGTGGCGGGTTTCGGCCAATTATGAGGATATCCGGAGATCGGATGATGCGCTGGACGGTGACGCTGCCCACCAACTGTTCAATTCCGAACTGGCCGGTTTTGTTGATGTAAACAGCTATGCCGCCCGGGATTTTGCCCGGCCCTTCCGCCTGGATACGGAAGCGATTTATGACACCCAGAATGATACCCGGATTTCATTGGGTACGGGCTATGCCGGCGGGACCATCGGGGATTTTGAGTTTTGCGGTTTTTTCCCGCAGGAGAACAATCGGTTTGAACAGCTTCGAACCTTTGCCCGGCTGGACCATACGTATGACGACGCCAGCACGGCCTCTCTGGAGTGGTCGGGCAATTATGAAACGTCAGATTTCAAAAATATCATGATGGAAAAAACCAGCGAGAATAGCCTGTCCGGCCAGTACAATCTGGAACCGGCTGATCATCACCATATATCGGTGGGCGGCAATTTTCGCCAGGTCCATATAAACACCGATGCCGACTATGACCAGCAGTGCACCTATGAAGATGAGCCGTTTGATGAATACTGGGGCAGCCTATTTGTGATGGACCATTGGGACGTAACCGACCGGCTGGCGCTGGAAGGCCAACTGCGCGGGGATTGGTATTCGCCCAACGATCAGGCGGACTGGTCGGGCCGTTTGTCCGGATTGTATGCCCTGGATGAGGCGAAGGATCATATTTTGCGGCTGAGCACGGCCAAAGCGTATCGCAGCCCGCTGCTGGTCCTTCGGGAGATTCGTGGCCGCTTGATCCCGGTGGGGCAGGGATTGTATATATTCAATACCGATAAAAGCGAGGATTTGCGAAACGAGCAAAATCTGGCCCTGGAAGCGGGGTACAGCGGCAGAATCAGCCGGCATATCACGGTTCGGCTGGATAGTTATTATCAGCGTTATCAGGACCTGCTAGGATATATTATGACCACGGATTTCTGGGGCCTGAACCATTTTGCCGCGGACAATATCGCCGGCGCCGACGCCTGGGGCAGCGAGCTGGAACTGGCATATCAGCATTCCAAGGGGAAGATATCGGTGTGGTATGCGTACAACGATTTTCAGGAGGATCAGCCCCGCCAGGAGCTGCGTGCCCTGCTGCCGGCGAAGCATAAAGCCGGACTGACGGGACGGTTGTTTCTGCCGAACGGCTGGACCTTCAATGGCAACTATAAATTCACCAATACCACGCCGGGCAATCCGGCGGATTGGATCGATCATGGGATCGTACATCGGCTGGACCTAACGATTTCCAAGCGGATTTTGGATGACCGGGGCGAGCTGATGCTGGGGGTGAGTGATGTATTGAACCAGACGGAGGATCCTTATCTGGGAGCGATTAACCAGACCGGGCACGAGATGCCGGGCCGGACTTTTTTTGTTCGAGTGCAATATCAATTTTAAAAATAGCATGGCCATACGAAATATAGACAGACAAACCTCTCACCGGCAAACCAACTGGAACTCTGCCCTTCCGGTATTTCTGATTTTCTGCCTGGTATTTTTTCCTTCCGCGGCCCGGGCCGCCAAGAAGCAGGCCACCGAATATGAATTGAAAATGGCGTTTCTATTTAATTTTCTGAAATATGTGGAGTGGGAAAAAGAGAAAGGGGCGGAAAAAATCGAGCCGAACGCGGCGAACCCGGATGCGGAGAAAGAACCGGAGCCCATTCGGATCGGAGTGGCGGGCAAGGATCCGTTTGAGAAGGCCTGGGAAATCGTCCGGGACAAAAAAGTAAACGACCGGAAAATCATCTACCGGATCTTTGACCTGGCGGCGGGCGAGGAAGAACAGCAGAAACAGATGCGGGACGAAATCCGGAGCTGCCAGGTGCTTTTCGTGCCGAAAAGCGAAGGGAAGAATCTGGAACGGATTCTGGAACTGGTCAAAGACCGCCCGGTCTTAACGGTCGGGGAGACGGGGGATTTTCTCCAGAAAGGCGGCATTCTTACCTTTGTCCTGGAAGAGAATAAAATTCGCTTTGAAATCAATCTGGATACTGCCAAGGCGGCCCGTATCCAGTTTAAGACGTCGGTGCTGAAATTGGCGAAGACCATTGTGCAAAAGAAGGAAAAATCGGGGAAATAAGATGTTCACTCTGCGGAATGGAACGATTAAACAGAAATTAACGCGTATGATCACGCTGATCAGTTCCGCGGCGTTGTTAACGACATGCGTAACGTATCTCATCCTGGAGCAACGCACCATTCAGCAGGCCCTGCAGCGGGATCTACTGACGAAGGCCCATATGATGGTCGAGGGATGCAAGGCAACGCTGGCCTTTGACGCCCGGAAGGAAGCCAGAGACAATCTGGCCACTTTCCAGGCGGATCCATCGGTGGTCTTTGCCTGCCTTTTCGACCAGGAAGGCAAGGAATTTGCCTGGTATCAGCGATCGGATATTCCGGATGTCATTATGCCGCCAACCCCCCAGAAGAACCGTTGTTCTTTCGAGGGGGATTACCTGGTCTTGTTTCAAGAGCTGGAATCGGACGGCGAATTCATCGGGACCTTGTATATACAGAGTGAACTGGCTGTCATGCGGGCCGACTTATACCGGAAGATCCTGCTGGTGGCGCTGATCACACTGGCGGCCTGCCTGATTGCGTATCTGCTGGCGGCCCGGCTGCAAAAGCTGATTACCCGGCCGATTTCCAATCTGGTGAATGCCACGCGGGCGGTGACGGAAAAGAAAGACTTTTCGATCCGGGTGGACAAGGAAAGCAGCGATGAAATCGGCCTGTTAATTGATTCTTTCAATGACATGCTTCATCAGATCCAGCAGCGGGATCATGCCATTCAGGAAAGCGAACGAAAATTCCGCACCCTGTTCGAGGCCTCCAGCGATGCGGTATTGCTGATGAAAGAGGTCCATTTTTACGATTTCAATCAAAAGGCCCTGCAGATGTTCGGTTGTAGCTGCCGGGAGGAATTGGAACATCGGACGCCTTTTGATTTTTCGCCGTTTCTCCAGGCCAACGGCCAGGAATCCCGAGGGCTGGCAGAAGCGTATGTGCGGAAAGCGCTGGAAAACGGCAGTCAGCATTTTGAATGGCAACATACCAAGCGTGACGGCACGGTCTTTGATGCTGAGATTTTGCTGACGGCGATGGAAATCGGCGGCCAGACCGTTCTGCAGGTGGTGGTGCGGGATATTACGCAAAGAAAACAGGCGGAGGCGGAACTGCGAAAACACCGCGATCATCTGGAGGAGATGGTAAACGAACGGACGGAGGAATTGGAGACGATTATCCAAGCCAATCCGTCGGGGATCATCGTGGTGGACATTGCCAGCGGCAAGATCGTGCGGATCAATCAAAAGGCCTGCGAATTAACCGGTTACGGGCAGATGGAGATTGTCGGGAATTCCTGCCATCAGATTTTCTGTTCCGGGGAGCAAACCCGATGCCCGCTTCTGCATAATAGTCCGGAAATGGACCACAGCGAGCAGACTCTGGTACGAAAAGACGGCCGGGAAACCGCTGTGCTGAAAAGCGCGGCGCACATCACCATCGACGGGCGTGCCCACTTGCTGGAATCATTTATTGATATCACCGATCGAAAACAGATGGAGCAGCGGCTGCGGGAGGCGAAAGAGGAGGCGGAACGAATCAATCGGCAACTGGAAATCTCCGCGGAGCGGGCCAATACCCTGGCGAAGGAAGCAACGGTGGCGGCTTCGGCCAAGAGTGAATTTCTGGCGAACATGAGCCACGAAATTCGCACACCTATGAACGGGATCATGGGAATGACGGGCCTGCTGCTGGAAACGGACCTGGCGGAGGAGCAGCGGGACTACGTGGAAACGATCCACAGTTCCTCCCAGACGCTTCTGACCATTATCAATGACATTCTGGACTTTTCCAAGATTGAGGCGGGGAAAATGGTGATCGAGCCGATTTCCTTCGATCTGGTCTCCATGATCGAGGAAATGTCCCATATGCTGGCCGGCCGCGCCCACGAAAAGGAGCTGGAGTTCATTTTGAAATTTTCGCCCGACATTCCCCAGCGGGTGATCGGCGATCCGGTGCGGATCCGGCAGATTCTGACCAATTTTATCAGCAATGCCGTTAAATTTACGGACGACGGCTATATTCTGGTAAAAATCGAGAGTCAACCGGGGGAAGGGGACCGGCTCGACCTGCGGTTTGTGGTGGAAGACACCGGTATCGGCATCCCGGCGGACAAACAGCAATCGATCTTCGACAAATTCACCCAGGCGGACGCCTCCACGACCCGGAAATACGGCGGGACCGGCCTGGGCCTGGCCATTTCCAAACAACTGGTCGAGCTGATGGGAGGGAAAATCGGCGTCGAGAGCCGGCCGGGCGAAGGGTCCGCCTTCTGGTTCACCCTGCCTGTCGCCCGCGACAGCCGGTGCATTACCGAAACCCTGCCCCGCACCCATCTGCGGGGCGTGCGGGTGCTGGTGGTGGACGACAATCAGGTCAATCGGAAGATTTGCAGTGAACAACTGGCCCATTACCAGGTGCCGCATACGGTCTGTTCCTCCGGGCCGGAAGCGATCGCCTGTTTGCGGGAGGGCCGGAAGGCGGGCGATCCGTATCTCATCGCGATCATTGATTACCAGATGCCCCAGATGGATGGCATCACGCTGGCGGAAACCATCAAAGCGGATCCGGACCTTCGGGAGACGCTGCTCATTATGCTTTCTTCCATCGGCAAAACCGGCCATACCAAACGGGCCTCTGCCTCCGTCATTGACGCCTGCCTGGTCAAACCGGTCAGCATGTTCAAACTGATGGAGACCCTCTGCGCCGTGTGGAACGCCAAACAGGTCGGAATTGACGATCCGGTGGTGAGCCATGCCGGCCCGAAAGCGTCTGCGGCCGGCGGTCCGGAACCGAAGGGGGGGGAGAAGATCATTTCCGCCTATGTCCTTCTGGCGGAAGACAATGCGGTGAATCAGAAGGTGGCATCGATCCTGCTGGAGAGGCTGGGCTGCATCGTGGATATCGTGGCCAACGGGAGAGAAGCGGTAACGCAGGTCAAAAAGCAGGCCTACGATATCGTCTTTATGGATTGCCAGATGCCGGAAATGGACGGCTATGAAGCCGCCGCCGCCATCCGCCGGTATGAAGGGGTGGCCCGGCATACGGCCATCGTGGCAATGACCGCCAATGCGATGCAGGGCGACCGGGAAAAATGTATTCAGGCCGGCATGGACGATTACATCGCCAAGCCGATTCAAAAAGAAGTGGTACAGCAGGTTCTGAACCGCTGGAGCAAAGCCAGGGGAACCGATAGTACCCAGGAACCATTCACAGAAGACAAGGAGATTCAGCCCATGACGAAGGAAATGGACACGAAAGAAATATTCAATCCCGAACAGGTGTTACAAATTCTGGACGGTGACGTAGAGGTGTTGCGGGAAATTACGAGCGTGTTTATCGACACATCCGTTTGCGATATGGAAGCCCTGCGGCAGGCGATCACCGCCGGCCAGCCGGAACAGGTTCAGCAGGAAGCCCATAAGTTAAAGGGCGCGGCCGCCAATATCGGCGCCGAGCGGGTGCGTGCTCTGGCCCTGGAAATGGAGCAAACCGCCCGGCAGGCGAATTGGGAGGGCCTGCACCAGGTCTTTGATACCCTGCAGGGGGAACTGGAACAATTCAAACAGTTGCTGGGCCACTATGCGTGGGAATCGTTAAAATAGGAGAGTTTTCATGGCCAAGGTACTCATTGCGGACGATCATGCGGTCACACGAATGCTGCTGCAAAGCACGCTGGAAAAAAACGGCTATACCGTTCTGGCCGCCGAAGACGGGCAGCAGGCGTGGGACTATCTGAAGCGGGAACCGGACCTGCGGCTGGCGATTTTGGACTGGATGATGCCGGGCCTGAGCGGGGTGGAAATCTGCGGCCGGCTGGAAGAAGAACACCGGGCCAATCTGACCTATGTCATTCTTTTGACCGCCAAGGAAGGCACCGAAAATATTGCGGCCGCTCTGCAGGCCGGGGCCAATGATTATGTGACCAAGCCGTTTCAAAAAGAAGAACTGCTGGCCCGGCTGAAGGTGGGGCAGCGCATGATCGACTTGCAGTCCCAGCTCACCCAGGCCCAGAAGCTGGAATCCATCGGCCAACTGGCGGCGGGCATTGCCCACGAAATTAATACGCCGGCCCAGTATATCGGCGACAACATTCAGTTTATCATGGAAGCCGTGACAGACGGGAGAAAACTGATTGAAAAATATATCGAGATGGTGGAAGCCTGCCGCTCTCTTCCGGCCATCCGTCCGCTGATCGAGGAAATCGACGCCCTGGCCCGGGAGATCGACGCCGCGTTTCTGGCGGAAGAACTGCCGAAGGCCATCCAGCAATCCCAGCAGGGTATCGAACACGTTTCCCATATTGTCCGCGCGATGAAAGAGTTTGCCCATCCGGGCACCCGCGGCAAGCAGGACCTGGACATCAACAAGGCGATTCAGAGTACTATTACCATCTCCCGGAATAAATGGAAAGAGATCGCCGACCTGGAAACGGACCTGGACAGCGATTTGCCCCTGGTTTCCTGCTTTCCGATTGAACTGAACCAGGTGATCCTGGCCCTGCTTCTCAACGCCGCCGATGCCATCCGGGATGCCATCCGGCAGGACGGCCGGGAAAAGGGGCTGATTGCCATCCGTTCCCGGCAAAGCGGCGAGTATGCGGAAATCCGCGTATCCGATACCGGCACGGGCATCCCGGAGGAAATCCGGGATAAGATTTTCAATCCGTTTTTTACCACCAAGGATATCGGCGAGGGAATGGGGCAGGGCCTGTCTATTTCCCATGCGATCGTGGTGGAAAAACATCAGGGAACGCTCACGTTTGAGACCGAAGTGGGAAAAGGCACGACGTTTATCATCCGGCTGCCGCTGCAGCCGCAATCCGCGGGGCAGGAGAAGACCATCCTGGTATGAGTGACAGAAAAAGAATTCTTTTTGTGGACGATGAAGCCCGCATTCTGGAAGGCCTGCGGCGGATGCTGCGGGTGATGCGCAGCCAGTGGGATATGATGTTTGCCGGCAGCGCCGCGGAGGCGCTGCAGGAGCTGGAAACCCAGCCGTATGACGTGATTGTATCCGATATGCGGATGCCGGGCATGCACGGGGCCGACCTGCTGGAGAACGTAAAACGAAAATATCCCCGGATGGTGCGGATCGCCCTTTCAGGCCAGACCTCCAAGGAGGAGGTGTTGCGCACCGTGGGGCCGGTTCACCAGTATCTGCCCAAGCCCTGCGATGCCGATACGCTCAAAGCCACCATCACCCGCGTCTGCTCGTTTCGGGACATTCTGGTCAATCCCCGCCTGCAGGGACTGATTACCCAGTTGGAATCGCTGCCCTGTATTTCGTCGTTTTATACCGAGCTGATCGAGGAACTCCACTCGGACGATGCTTCCGTTCAGAAGGTCAGCGGGATTATTTCGCAGGATATCGGGATGACCGTAAAGGTCCTGCAGATGGTAAATTCCGCCTTTTTCGGGGTGCGCCAGCATGTCCAGAGCCTGGCCCAGGCGGTGACGCTGCTGGGGCTGGAAACGATCCGTTCGCTGGCAATCACGGCCAAGATTTTTTCCTGCTTTGAACCGGTTTCGCTGCAAAATTTTTCCATCCATTCGCTCTGGCAGCATTGCGTGGAAATCGGGGAACACGCCAAGCGCATCGCCCGACTCGAAGAGGTCGATGACCTGATTGCCGATCATGCCCTCTTGTCCGGCATGCTGCATGATGTGGGCAAACTGATTTTTGCGACCCAGTTGCCGGAGGAATATGACCAGACCCTTGCGGCGGCCCGGGAACAACGGGTTCCGCTCTTTGAAATGGAACGGGAACGAATCGGGGCCACCCATGCGGAAGTGGGCGCCTATCTGCTGGGCTTGTGGGGTTTCAAGGAACCCATCATTGAAACTCTGGTATATCACCATACTCCGCAGGCCTCGCCGTATAAGGTCTTTTCGGTTTTAACCGCCGTATGCACCGCCAACCAGCTTTCTCTGGCAAACTCAGCCAGTCCGATGCAAACGCCGGAAAGATCCTACATCGAGTATCTGGAAGAATTGCATCTGTCGGACCGTCTGCCGTTCTGGCGGGAAGCGTGCCGGGGAAAATCTCCCGTCTCCTGCTGACGAAGAACCGCAATCCGGAACAACGGCCGGCAGGGGATCGGACGGGGATCTACCTCTTTTGGTAGTAGCTGCCCGGCAGTTGTTTGACGACGCTTTTGAGCTGGAGAGAGATCACCGCGGCATTCACCTGACCGGGCGAAAGATCGCTGGCGGCCATAATCTCATCAATATGGACCGGATGTTCCGCCAGACAGCCCAGCACCGCCGACTCCTGGCGGGTCAGGGGAATTTGCCCGGCTTCAAACAGGGTTGGCTCGTGCTGCTTTTCTTCCGCGGCAGACACCTCCCCGGCATGGTCCTTCAGAAGCCCGCCGACGATCCCCAGGGCATCCAGTATGTCAGCCACGTTTTCCACCAGTTTGGCGCCGTCTTTAATCAACTGATGCGGCCCGAAACTGCCCGGTGCATCCACCCGGCCCGGTACGGCCATGACCTCCCGATTCTGTTCCAGTGCCAGCCGGGTGGTAATCAGGGCGCCGCTGCGCGGCCGGGCTTCTACCAGAATCGTGCCCAGCGACAGGCCGGAGATAATCCGGTTCCGCGCCGGAAATGTGGTTGGCAGCGGCTCATACCGCAGCGGAAACTCGCTGACGATGGCTCCCGATCGGATGATTTTTTTGGCCAGGTCTTCATTTTCCGGCGGGTAGATTTTTTCCAGCCCGCAGCCCTGCACCGCAATGGTCCGGCCGTCGGCGGCGATGGCCCCGCGATGGGCGGCGGTGTCGATGCCCCGGGCCAGGCCCGATACAATCGTCACCCCGGCCGCCGCCAGCATGTGGCTCAGCCGCGCGGCCTGCTCCTGTCCGTACTGGCTGCAATTGCGCGAACCCACCACCGCCACCGCCAGTTGATCTGCCCGCGTCAGTTCGCCCAGCACATACAGCACCTGCGGCGGATCATCGATTTGTTTTAATAAGGCGGGATACCCTTCGCACTCCATAGTAAGAATCGTAACCCCCAGCTTTTCGGCCAGGTCCCATTCCGCCTTCACATCGACCTGGTCCCGGTTTTTGGCAATCATTTCCGCTTTCTTGTGCCCGATGCCCGGTACCGAGGCCAGCTTGCCCGGCCCGGCCGCAAGGATCGCATCCACACTGCCGAGTGCCTGCCGTAATTGTGTGAAGGTTTTGGACCCCAATCCGCCGGTCAGATGCAGATGGAGCCATTTCTTGAGTTCGTCCGGACTTTTTTGCTGTTGTTCCATAATTCCACCTCTGCCGCCCGAAACACCGGCCTACCGGGTCCCGGATTTATTTGGGACAATCTGATGATACAGTTCCAGCAGTTCGCGGGCATGACGGGCCATCGAAACCTGTTCGTGCAGTTTGTCATTCTGAATCGCCTGCTTCATTTGCTCCAGCTTCTGCCGGCTGCACAGTTGCAGCAGGGCCTGCGCCAGGGCTTCGATGTCATCGCCGGTTTCGACGATGCAGCCGTATTTGCCCTCCCCGAGGAAATCGCAGGCGCCGTTGAAACGGGTGGTAAGGGCGGGCTTGCCGGCGGCCAGACCTTCCAGCACCAGACGGGAACAGGCATCGTTATAGCTGGGCAGGACCACGGCATCGCCCATCTGCAGGACGGCGGACATGGACTGGGTGGCCCCGCAAAAAATGATGCGCTCTCCCTGCCCCAGGCGATTGGACTGCCGCCAGTATTTTTCGTAGTCTTTGCTACCGAATACCAGGATACGAAAATCCCGGTGCGAGCTGCCCAGCCGCGGGGCCGCCAGAGAGGCCGCCTCGATCAGGGGGCCTAATCCCTTCAGGCGATAGTTCACCGCGGCAAAAATCAAGAGGAGAACATCCTGGTGTTTGGTATAAAGCCGGCGCAGATTTTCACCCTGCCGGCGCGCTTCCTGCGAAAGCAGGGAATCCGGCCGAATTCCGTTGCGAATGACCCGGATCCGCGGATCGGCCAGATGATAACAGGTTTTGAACTGCTCCTTCACATACTGGCTTAAGGCGGCAATGACTGGCCCGTGTTCTTCGCTGCACAGGGACCGTTCCCTGTCGATTTGATACTGCCGCAGGCGGTTCAGGCCGGCGGTCGCCTGCTTGAAACAGGAAAGCCAGCGGCTGGAGTAGGATTGGGCGTGCCGGCGGGCGCTGTAGAGGATGCTGCCGCCCCGGGGCTGATAGACATCCGCACCGCCGACCGGAATCATGCTGTGGACGATATCAAAATCGGATTGGGCAAGATACCCTGCCAGAACCGGCTCGAAGCTGCGCCGGCGCGACAGGCGGGTCATTCCCCGCAGCGGCAGAACGTGGAGGGCGAAGGGCACATTCGCCCCGTCCGAACCGGCAATCTGACCGGCGGCCACCGTAACCTGCGCGCCCAGTTCGCTGAGGCAATATGCCAGCTCGAAGGTGGAACGTTCCGCCCCGCCGCGCTGCGTATCAAAATTTTCGGTTATGATGAGTACTTTCATGAGGTTGTCTGATATCTCTTGCATCGGTTTGCTTCATGCCGAATCATCCGGCGGGTTTTCCGCTCCACCGCCCGGATAATTTTTTTATGGGAGCCGGTCAAGCGATTGCACGAAAAATAAAATTGCAAAAAGCGCAGGATGTCCGTCCGGCGGAACCACGAACGGGACGAATAATAAAGCTGGGCCAGGTCCTTCACCTGCCAGCGCCGGCGGAAAAGACGCGGCTGAATCACCCGCTGCAGATCGATCAGGCACAGCTTTTCCTCGCCGGACGCTGCCCGGCACAGGAAAATATGCGACAGATATAAATCCCGGTGATAGAAGCCGCCTTCGTGCAATCGCCGAACCAAACCGGCTGTCTGCTCGATCAGCGTTCGCTCCTCCCGCAGCAGGGCATACTCCGGTTTTTTCTCCTGACGCCGGGGCAGGAGCCGCTCCAGCGCCTCGCCCTGCGGCAGTTCCTCCATCAGGACAAAACTTCGCCGCTCGCCCAGCCGGTTCCTCTGCCGCCCCACCGCAACCGGGCGGGGAACGGGAATGCCGTGTTCGGCCAATTGCATCGCCGCATAAAAATCGGAATCGGCGGCGGCGGTTTTCCGTTTTCCGGATACCCAGCGCCGCAGCATCTGGCCCAGGGAGGGTTTGCCGTACCGCTTGAGATAAAGTACCACTTGGGTGCCGCGGCAGGGCAGTTCGATGCGAATCCGCTCCCGCCGGCCCAGGCCCGGCTTCTCCAGCCGCAATCCCTGCTGAAAGGCAAAGACCTCCTCCGGCGCGGCCAATTGATTTTGCACCAGTAAATCCCGATAGTCCTTGTGCACCAGCCCACATCCGTCCGGCAGCGGCATAAAGGATTCCGCATAAGGGGCATAATAGGTTCCGAAGACCGGCGCCGGTTTGGTGTCCCACGCCTGCCGTTCGAGCTGCGCCCGGACCGCGGCGAGAACCTCGTCCACACGTATCTGCTGCAAACAGCGATGGTCCAGCAGGCAGGTATCCTGCTGGCAGGGGCCGCATGGCACATCCAGACGCAGGCGGATTTCCCTGGGATAGCCGGTGGCCGTCCAGCGGGGATCGGTCGGGCCGAAGAGCGTCACCAGCGGGACCTGAAACCCGGCGGCAATATGGCAGGGACCGGTGTCATTGCTGATGACCAGCGCACAGCGGCGGATCAGCTCCTTGAAACCGCCCAGCGGCAGGCCTTCTTCGACCAGATTGAATATCGGTTTTTTGACGCGGGAGAGAATTTGGGCGGCAATCTTTTTTTCCGTCTCGTTCGGGGCACAGGATACGACCACCGCATAGCCTTTCTCCGTCAGCCAATCCGCAACGGCAGCGAATCGTTCCGCCGGCCACCACTTGCTGCCACCAAAGGCTCCGCCCGGCACCAGCATGACCAGCTTCCGGCCGGAGGCAATCCCCCAGCGTTGTAACAAATCCTCCGCCTGCTGGCGGTCCTGCGGGCCGGTAAAAAGTTCCAGGTGAAGGCCGTCGGAAAAATAATGATTTTCCGGTCCCCCGCTGAGGGTCTGTTCCATCAGATAGCCATAGTAATCCAGCATGGACATCGGCGGAAAACGCCCCTGAATCCGGATCGGCGCTATGGCATCGGTTACTAAGAATCCCCGGCCATCCCGGCCATAGCCCAGCCGCCGCGGGATCCCCGCGGCAAAGGCCAGCGCGGCGCTGCGGAAGGAATTGGGCAGCAGGATCACCGCATCAAATTGGAATTCCCGCAGCCACCGGGCAGCAGACCAAAAGCCCTGTCGGCCGTTTTTTTCTGCCGGCCAGGCCAGGCAGGCGTCCGACCAGGGATTGCCCCGCAGAATCTCGATCACCGTTGGATTGCCCAGCAGCGTGATGGCGCTCTCCGGCCGCCGGCGGCGCAGATAACGCAGGGCCGGTCCGCTCAGGATCGCGTCTCCCATCGGATTGGGAAGCATGACCAATATCTTTTTTGCCGCTTGCAGTCCGTTCATACATAAAAATAAATCGCGGGGGGATTCACTCCCTTCTTACGGTTTGTGCATAATCAGGAACGTCAGGGTCATCGTCTGAAAAACCATCGCCAGCGTCAGGCAAATCTGCACCAGCTCCCTCCGCGTTTCCGCCCCGCTGCCGAACCAGAAGGCCAGAATCAGACAAAGAAGCACGATCATCTGCACCAGGCCCGCCATCAGTTTCGGGATGGAAAATTCCGTGAACCCATGCTGGCGGTTCTGGTGTTTCAGCTCCCGCAGAATCTCCGACAGCAGAACCCGGGTATCCGCCGATTCATTCCCGGCGGGATCCTTCGGTTTCATTTTTTTCGCGGCCTCTTCCGAACCATGCACCGTTTTGATGCGGGCTTTCCGGCGGGCAATCTCCTGAGAACGAACCGATTCGCTGAGTATTGCCTCTTCCTCCTCCGAAGGATTTTTTCCCATCCTTTCCATGGATTCCGGCATGTTTTCTTCTGCCGGATCGGCCGCCTCGAAGGCTTCCGGCTCTTCTTGCGGTTCTGCCGGGGGGACAGGAACAGGGGGCTGCGGTTCGGAACGTTCGGCGGGGAAAACCGGTTCCGGCGGCACCATCCGCGGAGGGGAGGCCGGAACCTCCGCATAACGGACAATCAGGTTCGCCGCCTCCTTCAGATTGACCGCCTGGAAATCCGGCTGCGCGGCTCCCCGCCGGACCAGGGGCGAGCCGCGGTTTTCCAGCAGAATGGTCCGGCAGCCGGCGCTGCGCCCCGCTTCGATGTCCCGGTCGTCATCGCCCACCACCCAGCTTTGCGCCAGATCGATATCCAGCTCCCGGGCGGCCAGCAGCAGCATCCCCGGCGCCGGCTTCCGCAGTTCGCTGTCTCGCCGGTACCGTTCCACCGCCCCTTCCGGATGATACGGGCAGTAATACATCTGATCCAGATACGCCCCCTTCTCCGCCAGCAACTGTTTCAAGTGGTCGTGTATTTCCAGCAGCTTTTTCTCGGTCAGCATCCCCCGGGCGACCGCCGACTGATTGGTAATCATTACCAGCAGAAAGCCGCGGTCCCGGAGCAGGCGCATGGCCGCCGGCGCAGCGGACATCAACTGCACCTGGCGGAGATCCGTCAGATAATCGTACGGTTCGATGATCGTGCCGTCCCGGTCTAAAAATACCGCTCGATTGCTCATAGGGCCTGATCCGCCCCCTTCGTTTGATTCGTGTGCTGCTGGATCACTTTTTCGATAATGTTGGTGGTGCTTCGTCCGGCAAAGAGCGGCATGAGCTGCACCACGCCGCCGTGCTGCTCCACCCACTCCTGCCCGACCACTGCGCCCGTCCAGTCGGAACCCTTGACCAGTACATCAGGGGACACCATTTGAATCAGGTGCAGCGGGTCCGGCGTGTCAAAAATGACGATATAATCCACCGCCTCCAGCGCCGAAAGCAGGGCTGCCCGGTCATGCTCTTTTACGATCGGGCGGGTCGGCCCCTTGATCGAGCTGACGGAACGGTCGCTGTTAATCGCCACCACCAGAATATCCCCCTGCTCCTTGGCAAAATTCAATAAGTTGATATGCCCCGGATGCAGAATATCGAAGCAGCCGTTGGTGAACACGATCTTCAGCTTCTGCTGGCGGTGCCATTGCAGTTCCCCCAGCAGGGCTTCCACACTGCGCAGCTTGCCGGCCTTGGCCCGCCGCTGCTGGGACAGTTCCGCGATGATTTCCTCGCGGCTGATCCCGACGCTGCCGAACCGCTCCACCTCCAGCCCACCGGCCACATTGCCCAGACAGACGATTTCTTTCAGGGTGGGAAGGGACACCTTTCGATAGTGTCCGCCGACCAGATAGCCCAGCATTGCCAGCACCATATCGCCCGCCCCCGTCACATCATAGACACTCCGCGCCCGGGTCGGGATCAGTTCCCCGCTGACTTTCCCCCCAGCCTGCTCATACAAATACGAACCCTGTTTATCCAGGGTTACGATCACATTCGAAATGGTATAATCTTGTGCAAGTTTCGCTACCGCCGCCCGCCAGGACTCCTCGCCGTTGACTTCGATCCCCGTTGCCAGGGACAGTTCGCGGCGATTCGGCTTGATGGCCCAGCAGCCGGCATAGCGGCTGTAATCACTGATTCGCGCCGGATCGATAATGGTCTTTTTCTTCTGTTGATTCGCCAGACGAATGACTTCCCGGCAAAATGCCGGACACAGCACACCCTTGTTATAATCTTCCAGGCAGACTACATCGCACCAGTCCAGCAGCTTATGAATATGCCTCAGAAGCTGATTGCGGATTTCCTCGCTGATGTCGCGGCTGCATTCCTCATCAATTCGCATCAACTGCTGGCGATGGCGATGCTGGGCCAGGCCGATGATGCGCTGCTTGGAAGTGGTGGGCCGGCCCTCCACCGCCAAAACTCCATCCATATTGACCGAACCGGTGGCCTGGAGCAGGCTGCGGAGCTGCTCACCGTTGGCATCCCTGCCGACGATACCCACACAGGCCGCTTCCGCGCCTAGTATGGCTAGATCCGCCGCCACGGACCCGGCCCCGCCCGGCCGGACCTGCCTTTCGGTCACATTCATGACCATTACCGGTGCTTCCGGCGAGATGCGGTCGGTATCCCCAAAGACATAATGGTCGATCATAAAATCCCCGACCAGCAGAATCCGGGGGGTTCCCACATCGTTGAATATACCCATTAATCGTTCGTACATAATCAGTTACCTATCGGATGACACTTCGTAAGCAACGAGAAAAATTCCTCACGCCCATCCATCAGGGTCAGCTCGATCTTCAGCCAATATAACTTCTCCAGTTTGGCTGACGCCGGTATATCACGCAACTTTACCCAGTCTTTCCCGGTCGTTACCAGCCAATCGGCCTTTTCCCGGCTCTGCGCTTCCCGAAGATACGCACAGTCTTTATCGGTATAATGATGATGGTCGGCATAGCTGAACTCAGCCACCACCACCGCTCCCAACTGCCGTAAGGAACGGTAAAAAGAATCCGGATTGCCGATGCCCGCAAAGGCCGCCACGCGCTTGCCCTGCAAGGCCGTCACCAGCAGTTCTTCACCGGTCGCACTTACCAATTTTACCGGTTTATGCTCACTGGTGGCAATAAACTTTTTGTTTCTATCCTTATTATTTATCGGCTTTTGCAGAAATTGCTCCGTTTTTTCCCGGATGGCTTGCAGCTCCGGCTGGGAAACCTGATCCTTGCGGGTCAGGACTATAACATCGGCCCGATGCAACTGCCGGAGCGGTTCGCGCAGTAAACCACGCGGCAATAAGTGATTATAACCAAATGGACAGGTACAATCCAGCAAAACGATATCCAGGTCTCGGTGCAGTCGTCTATGCTGAAAACCATCATCCAAAACCAGCACCTCCGCCTGATGTTCCGCTATGGCCTGCCGTCCGCCTCTTACCCGGTCGCTGTCCATAATGACGGGAACATCCGGCAGCGCCTCCCGTAAAAGCCGGATTTCATCGTTTTCCCGCCCCTTTCCCTGATAGCCCCGGCTTAGCAGTACGACCTTAAACCCTAGCTGCTGCAGATACCGGCAAACCACCATTACCATCGGTGTCTTGCCGGTACCGCCGGCGGTGAGATTGCCCACACAGATGACCGGTACCGGTAAGCGGCTGACAGGCAGCCAGCCGCGATCATACATCCAGTTGCGTATCCCGACAATCAAGCCATAAGTGGATTCACCAAAGACATTTAGCAGCACTCGCAAAAGCCTGGCTTTAAGGTCTGGTGCTTCCCCGCTGAGGATCGACCTACATCTTGGCGATAATTGCATCGGCCATCTCACTTGTGCCGACAGCCGTCGGGTCGTCGCGGTTGGGCTTCAGGTCATAGGTGACAGACCGGCCTTCGGCGATGACGGCGGCTACCGCGTGTTCCAGTTTATCCGCTTCGGCTCGCAAGTTCAAGTGGCGCAGCATCATAACGGCAGAAAGAATCAGTGCCGTGGGATTGACTTTGTTCAGACCTTTGTATTTGGGGGCGCTGCCGTGCGTGGCTTCAAAGATGGCTTTTTTATCCCCGATATTCGCACCCGGGGCTACCCCCAGCCCGCCAACCAGCCCGGCACACAAGTCGCTGAGGATATCGCCGTACAGGTTGGGCAGGACAATCACATCGTATAGCTCCGGTTTTTGCACCAGTTGCATACACATATTGTCCACAATCCGGTCCTCGAACTCGATATCCGGGTATTGTTTGGCGACTTCCCGGCTGACTTCCAGCCATAAACCGTCGGTGTGTTTCATGATATTGGCTTTGTGGACGCTGGTGACTTTTTTACGGCCGTTTTGGCGGGCGTAATCGAAGGCAAACTGTACAATCCGCTGGGTCCCGGCCACCGAGATGGGCTTGATGCTGATGCCGGAATTGGGGCGAATCTGCCGTTTACTGTGGCTGTTAATCCATTGCACCAGCTCATTTACGGCATCAGTCCCTTTTTCAAATTCGATGCCGGCATACAGGTCTTCAGTATTTTCCCGGACAATCACCAGGTCGATATCTTCGTAGCGGCTGCGGACACCCTGGTAACTCTTGCAGGGCCGCAGACAGGCATACAGATCGAAATGTTGGCGGAGGTGGACATTGATGCTGCGAAAGCCGGTGCCGACGGGGGTGGTAATGGGGGCCTTGAGCGTAACCTCTGTTTTTTCAATGGATTGCAGAGTTTGATCTGGCAGGGGTGTACCGGCGGCGGCCATGATATCCACCCCCGCCTCTTGGATGTCCCACTGGATTTTAGCCCCTGCGGCATCGACGCAGCGCCGGGTCGCCTCGGCGATTTCCGGCCCGATCCCATCCCCACGAATTAACGTAACCTTATGCAAAATAAGGACCTCCGTTCTTTTTCGTACATAATCTTATCTAACTTTACACTGTCAAAAGAGTATGAATGCTACTGATTCGCCCCGCGGCTGTCAATCAAATTGCACCTGAACCTCCGCGTCCATCCAACCCGCTTCTTTTTCAAGGGAAAAACCAGGATACAATAAAAAGGCCTGTTCCTTTGGGGAGAGGAACAGGCCTGAATTCACGGAAATACAAGAAATAGTTATTGTCCTGCAGCAGGGAGAGAAGCGACATAGTTACCGGTGGCCATAATCACCGCCGCCATAATCAAAATCCCAATGGCAAGATACATTTGATAGCGCGGCATTCCGTGCACGTCTTTCCATTCGCCGCCGATGAAACCGACCGATTGATTGCCGATCATCTGGGAGGCCTGCTGAATGCCGAAACCGATGGAGGCGCCCATGGCTCCGATGCTGATCATGCCTTTGCCCATCAATACTACCGCAATAATCGTATTCAATCCCATGATTACGGACAACAACAGTTCCCTGGGGCTGCTGGCCAGCACGGACCAGGATTTATGTTTGGTCATCAGAAAGGCTGGAAACAGAATATTAATGGCAGCTCCGCCGATGATCCCGACCGCCCAAACCGCAAATGTCTCGGATACGATACTGGGAACACCCTGGGCTAACATGGCCTCTTTGATCGGTCCCTGGCTATAGACAAACGCCAGGCTCATACCGGCGGAGGTAATTCCCGCGATGATGGCCATAATCATCCCGGCCACAAAACTGCCGGATCTTTCTGCGGCCTTCTTTTTCAGAACCTCATCCCGGCCCAGACCGGCAAAGGAGACTACAATTACACCGATAACCATGACCACTACCCCGGCCATGACCATCAGGCCGGCGGGAGAGGTAATGTCCTTGGCATCCTGAAAATGCCCCGAACCTTTAAAGATCATGGGAATCATCACACCGATGGAAACCCCCAGGCCGGTCAGAATCCCGCCGGTCAGGCAGAAGCCGATGCGGACAAAGCACAGAAAACAAAGGACGTTGGCAATGCCCCAGCTTAACGACCAGGCGTTCGAAACCAGAATAGCATGACGGTTATTCTCCCAGATGGATTTATAAACCGACAGCGCATTCGGGCAAAAACATAAGGTAATGATCCAGGGAGCCAACACCAGGCCGATGACCATGGCGACGAATCCAAAATGTTCGTATTGATATTTTTTCATCAGCTTGATCGGCCAGCCGCCGCTGCCCATCCACAACCCGGCCAGGACCACCAGGAAAATCCCTAAGAACTGTTCTGCACTCATTTAGTATCCTTTCGCTTGAATAGTAATCATCTATAATCGGAACCGATGGAACATTTTTTAGACACCCGGCAGATAACCGGTACCGAAATGGGCCGTGGACTCATTGCGGAAATCGGAGATCAGCGACATCAGGTTGGTCGTGCCGCCATCGACAATGATCGTCTGGCCCAGAATATAGCGGGAATCGTCCGTACAAAGAAATACGGCGACCCGGGCGATATCCAGCGGCGTACCGAAATGGCCGACCGGGATGGCATTGGCGGCCCATTTTTTCGCATCTTCCAGGTTGAAGTCCTTCACGACCTTGTTGTAGTTTTCCACCGGCACGCAGCCCGGCGCCAGGGCGTTTACGCGAATCCCCTTATGGCCGACTTCCATCGCCAGCGACCGCGTAAAGGCGATAATCGCGCCCTTGGTCCCGGCATATACGGAATGTTCCGGTGCCCCGGAGACGCCATGGATCGAGGTGATATTGACGATCTGGCCGGGTTTGTTCTTCTTGGTCAGTTCTTCAATCACCCGCTGACACAAAAAATACTGCGCCTTGATGTTCACATTGTACATCCACTCGAACTGATCCACCGATACCTTGCGGATGGGCATGTTGAAGGTGATCCCGGCATTGTTGACCAGGCAGTCGATCCCGCCCAGGAACTTGATGGCCTTATTGCCGAAATCAATCACTTCGTCCACCTTGGAGAAGTCCGCTGCATAGGCAGTCGCCTTGCGGCCCATGTCCTTGATTTCCTTGACCGCGCTTTTTGCGCCGGCGCTGGAATGGGCATAATGCAGCACCACATCCGCGCCCTGGCGGGCAAACTCCAGCGCGATCTCCCGCCCGATCCCCGTTCCGGAACCCGTTATGATGGCTTTCTTACCTGCTAATCTGCCTTTGTCACTCATGGTTTCATCTCCTGTGTTAAATCCGTTTGATTATTCCTGATAACAACTTTGTGTGTGATAGGGACATTAAACCAGCAGCTCGGCGATCTGGATCGCATTCAGAGCCGCGCCTTTCCGCAGTTGATCCCCCGATACCCACAGGTTGATCCCGCGTTTCTCCGGCAGCGATTCATCCTGGCGGATCCGGCCGACAAATACATCATCCTGGCCGGTCGCGTCCAGCGGCATCGGGAAACGGTTGCTCTCCCGGTCGTCAATGATGGTTACGCCCGGGGCCTGATGCAGGATATCCACCACATCTTCTTCCTTCATCGGCCGCTCGAATTCCAGGTTGATACTCTCGCAATGGGCCCGCAAAACCGGCACACGAACACAGGTGCAGGTAATGGCAATGGAACCGTCATTAAAAATCTTGTGGGTTTCGTGCACCATTTTCATTTCTTCGGTGTTGTACCCGTTGGGGCCGATATCGCTGTTGTGGCTGAAGAGGTTGAAGGCATACTGGCATTTGAACACCTTCGGTGCGGCGGGCTTGCCGTCCAGCACATCTCGCGTCTGATTCTTCAGTTCTTCCATCGCCTGCCACCCGGCCCCGCTGGCGGCCTGGTAGGTGCTGACCACCATCCGCTTGACCGGATTGGCCTGATGCAGCGGCCAGATCGGGACAATCCCGATAATGGTCGAACAGTTCGGATTGGCAATGATCCCCTGGTGATTATGGACTTCCTGCGGATTGATCTCCGGCACCACCAGCGGGACGTCCTCCTGCATCCGGAACGCCGAGGAATTGTCCACCACCACCGCCCCGGCTTTCACGGCAGCCGGTGCAAATTTCTTGCTGATCGAACCGCCCGCGGAAAACAAGGCAATGTCAACCTCGTTAAAACTGTTTTCCGTCAGTTCCTCTACCGTATATTCTTTCCCCAGAAATTTGATGGTTTTACCCGCCGAACGCGATGATGCCATCAGCCGATAACTGGTCGCCGGAAAATTCCGCTGCTCCAGTATCGCCAGAAATTCCTGCCCCACCGCCCCGGTTACACCTACTACCGCTACATTGCAAACCATACAATTCCTTTTCTACAAACACTATAACGCTGTTTTATGCCAGTTATTCACTGATTGGGCTGATTCTATCCTGAAATTTGCCAAAAACAAGCAAGTTTTCGGAGGGTTAGAAGGGGGTTATCCTTAAATTCTAATTCTTCCGTTTCCCCTGGATGAACTCCTCGGTCATCGTGTAGGCCTCTTCATCCGTGAATTGTTTCGGCGGATGCTTGGAAAAATACGCCGCCGGCGAATATAAGACGCCGCCGATCCCCCGGTC
>JAKQBU010000174.1 GCA_029573975.1 Planctomycetota bacterium | reverse complement strand
CGCCAAGGAATGGGCGCAGCCCTATATGCTGCTGGCGATTGTGGTCGATTCCGATGCCGCCACCACCTCTATCGATACCCGGATTAACCAGGTGCGGGCGGACATCCAGAAAAAACTGATGGTCGATCCCACGCGGGGCGGCTACGCGATTGATACCGTGCTGCTGCCTGGCGAGAAGATCCCGGAAAACGACCTGGGCTATTCCGGCATCGTAGTAAATATCGTGGTGAATTACCGTGTGAAGATTGAGGACCCTTATACCCAACTATAGGAGGTATTGATTATGCCGTTATTGCAACGAAAACGATTGCTACAAGTAAAACTGGAGTCTCAAAAAGGGACGGGCGTTACGCCCGATACCGACGTACTGGCCTATGACTTTACCTGCAATCCGGAGGAGGCGTTCGTCGAACGCAAGCTCTCCGGGATCGTGCTGGGCCACACCACCAAGGGGCTGCCGGACGGGTCCGGGGCCGGCAAGATTTCCTTTAAGGCGGAGTTCCGGCCAGCGGCGGCGGCCGCCACCCTGGACGCGGGACTGGCGATCCTGTTCCAGTGCTGCGGCCTGCTGAAGACCTCCGAGGTCTATACGCCGACCTCGGTCTATACCAGCCAGAAAACCTGCTCCATCGCCTTTTACAAGGACGGCAAAAAATACACGCTGACCGGCTGCATGGGCAACCTGGTCCTCACCCCGGACGGCGGGCGGCTGATCTGTGAGTTTGAAATGTCCGGCGTCTGGGCCGCGCCCACCGATACCGCCCTGCCGACGCCCACCTATACGGCCGGCATTCCCATGCGCTGGGGAAACTCCGCCAATGCCTTTACCCTGAACGCGGTGGCCTTGTATCTCTCTACGTTCAATTTCAACCTGGGCAACGACGTGACCCCGCGGGTCAGCGGCGGGCGGATCCTGCACTATATGATCACCGACCGCGACCCGGTCATCAGGCTGGACCCGGAAGAGGAGCTGTGCGCCACGTATGACGCCTACGCCGCCTGGCTGGCGGGGACTGAACACGCCCTGTCGCTGGCCGTCAGCAACGGCAGCTACAAAGTGACGCTGGCCGTGGCCAAGTTCCAGCACCGCAACCCCAAGGAAGGCGAGCGGGAAGGCAAGATGATTACGGAAGTCACCGGGCAGTGCAATCTCAATTCCGCCGGGGATGATGAATATTCCCTGACGGTGGCCGCCGCCTAAACCCGACCAACCCGACCAAACCCGGCACGGCCGGGGACGAGATCGACGCGGGCACCAATGGTATAGGACGCTCCCGCTGGTCGCTGCCACAGCGAGGAACTGGACCAGAAAAAGAAAAGGCAACCACAGAGCACACAGAGAAGCACAGAGAAACAGAAAGAAAGAAAAACAATGGACCCCAATATCAAACTGATACGCAGGATCATGGCGGCCCGGCACGGCGGCCTGGCGGCGGCCGATGATGAACAGATTCTGGCCGTCTGGAACGCCCTTTTGCCCGCCGACCGGGAACGCTACCTGAAGGAAGCCGGGGCAATACCCCCGGACAAAACCAAAGACCCCAGTAAGGAGAAATCACATGCCGTTAGCACTGGACCCACTACAAACGATCTGGATCAGCCTGAAGTCCGATGAGGATCGGCCGGAAAATATCCGGCCCGCCTTTCAGGTCCGTTTTCTGACCGCCCGCCAGCGGCGGCAGGTGCGGGAGGCGATTAACGCCGCCATTGCCGCCGCCAGCGACGAGGAGTCGCAGCGGCTGGTATTGGAGGCGATCAAACTCGGTTTGGCTGGCTGGCGGAATATGACACACTCTGCCGCCGCGGCGGCGCTGGAGTATGACCCGGAAAAGCTGACCGAGGTATTGACGGATTGTGAACTGTTCGAGCTGGTGGGCCTGCTGCTGGAAAAGACCCACCTGGCGGAGATCGACCTAAAAAACTCCGGCTCGCCGTCGGCCTGGCCTACAGCGGCGGAGCCTGCGGCGAATGCCCCGGCCTAGCGAATTGTAAGGACAGGCCCAGCGAAGCCGAGCCGCTGGAGCTGTGCTGCCCGGCCTGCGGCGGCAAAGGCTGCCCGCATTGCGGCCCGGACGGCTGGATCAAGATTACCGGCTGCCCGCTGCAAACGATACCGCCGGAGGTATGGCAAATGCTGCCCTACGCCCGGCTCTACGAAAAGGGCCTGCCGCCGGCAGCCGGCGGCGCCTTGGACCAGGCCCAGGCGTTTTTGGAGGCCTGCGATTTTATCTGGCAGGAAGAGCGCTATTGGAAAGCGAAGTTAGGAATTAAAACATGAGCAAACATAACGTCGATATCTTGATCAAGGCCCGCGACGCGGCCAGTGCGGCCTTCCGTACCGCCGGGGCCTCGGCGACCGGCTTTGGCGGGAAAATGGCGGGCCTGTTCAACCAGTACAAATACGCCTTCGCCGGCCTGGCGGTGGGGGCGGCGGCCTTTGCCAAGAAATCCATCGACGCCTTCACGGAGCAGGAGCAGGCGGCGGTCGAACTGGACCAGGCGTTGCGGGTACTGGGTGACACCTCGGACGAATCCCGGCGGCGGGCGGCGGAGTTCGCCGGCAGCATCCAGAAAGTATCCATCTACGGGGATGAAGCTGTTTTGCAGTTGCAGGCGCTGGGCGTCAACATGGGCAAGCTGACCGGGCTGCAATTGGAACGGGCCACCAAGGCCGCCATCGGCCTGTCGCGGGCCTACAAGCTGGATGTCAATTCCGCCATGCAACTGGTCAGCCGAGCCGCCCAGGGCCAGACGCAAATGCTTTCCCGCTACGGCATTGTCCTGGATAAAAACCTGACCCCGCAGGAGAAATTCAACGAGCTGCTGAAGCTGGGGGAAACGCATTTTCGCGAGATGACCACCGGCGTCAAGACTTTCACCGAAGAGATGAAGATGCTCAAAAACCAGGCGGGGGAGGTCATGGAAAGTATCGGGGCGATTATGACCGGTATGGGGAAGGATGAATCCGGCTATAAATGGATCCGGGGTCTGACGGCCCTGGTGAGCGACTTGAACGATAAGCTAAGCTCGCTGGTGTGGGTCAATGAAAAGATTATCGAGCTGGACACCCGCTTGAAAAAATTTAATGCGGATATGGGAGGAGATTCAAAATATGCCGGCAAGGCCAAAT
>JAKQBU010000148.1 GCA_029573975.1 Planctomycetota bacterium | reverse complement strand
GTTGGCAAGGCTGGATTTCGGCACGTCGATGTCCACCGACCGGCTGCCGGTAACGCAGAAGATCAAGAGCCGCCTGCTGCCGACGATGACGCTGGCGATACTGGCGATGGGTATCAGTCTGGTATTTTCTATCCCGATCGGGATTTACGCTGCCGCCCGGCAGAACCGGTTGTTCGATACGGTCTCCAGCACGTTTTTGTACGCCCTGTATTCCGTGCCCAGCTATGTGATGGCGGTGCCGCTGATCCTGCTGGTGGGGATTCAGTGGGATCTGCTGCCGTTTCAGGGGATGACCTCGGACAATTATGAGCAACTGACCGCCGGGGGGAAAATTGTGGATGTGGTCAAGCATTTCGTGCTGATTACCTTTTGTTTCAGTTATGGCGCGTGGGCCTATGATTCGCGGTTTGTCCGGCAGAATATGCTGGAGGTGCTGCGGCAGGACTACATCCGGACCGCCCGGGCCAAGGGGCTGGGGGAGTTTCGCGTGATTGTCTGCCATGCCTTCCGCAATACCCTGATTCCGATCATGACGCTGCTGGGGCTGATGCTGCCGGAAATCATCGGGGGGTCGGTGATTCTGGAGGTGATGTTCAACTGGCCGGGGATGGGGCGGCTGTTCTTTGAGAGCATGCTGGCCCGCGATTATCCGACCATTATGGCGCTGAATTTCATTACCGCTTGCCTGGTGCTGCTGGGGACCCTGTTGGCGGATATCAGCTATGCCTTTGTCGATCCGAGGGTCTCCTATGACTGACAACGTGAAAACCGATAGAACTACTTCCCAGGGCTACTGGGGCATGGTGTGGAGCCGCATGCGGCAGAACAAACGCGGTATGGCGGGACTCGTTTTCGTGGTGCTGATGGGGCTGATCGCGTTTTTCAGCCCGCTGCTGGCTTCTAATCAGCCCATTGTCTGTAAATATCAGGGCCAGTGGTATTTTCCGGGACTGGTGGAGCTTTTCCAGACGCGCGGGACCAGTTCCCACTGGCTGGAAAAGGCCCAGCCGTTCAACCTGCCCCAGTTCAATGCGAAAAGGGAATTGAATCCGGAGGACTTTGCCATCTGGCCCCTGATTCCATACCACGAATACGAACAGACGCTGAATTTTCTGCAGCCCCCCTCGGCGGAGCACTGGCTCGGCACGGATGAGCTGGGACGGGATGTGGCGGCGCGGATGATTCACGGGACCAGCGTCTCGGTCAAAGTCGGGTTTATCTCGATGGGGATTGCGGCCCTGATCGGGATCGCCATCGGCGGGATGGCGGGTTATTGGGGCGGATGGATTGATATTGTCATTAGCCGGGTCATCGAAATCGTCATTTGTTTTCCAGTGTTTTTCCTGATTCTAGCGATTATGGTCTGGCTGGAACCGAGCATTACCAATGTTATGGTGGTGATCGGGCTGACCCGCTGGACGTCCATTGCCCGGTATGCGCGGGGGGAATTCATTCGCATTAAAGGACAGGACTATGTGACCGCGGCGCTGGCGCTGGGTATCCCGCACCGTCGGATTATGTTCCGCCATATCCTGCCTAATTCGCTGGCGCCGGTGCTGGTCAGTATTACCTTCGGCATCGCCAGTGCCATTCTGGTGGAGGCGGGGCTGAGCTGGCTGGGGTTCGGGGTGCAGCCGCCTGCTCCCTCGTGGGGGAATATCCTGCGGGTGGCGTATGATTCCCTGCGGATCGCCCCGCATCTGGTGTATCCGCCGTGCGTTGCGATTTTTCTGGCGGTTCTGGCGTATAATCTGGTGGGCGACGCCCTGCGGGATGCGATTGATCCCCGATTGAGGAAAGCGGCATGAGTGACAATCACAGCTTATTATCCATACGAAATTTGCAGGTTTCCTTCTTTACGGAGGATGGGGAACTGAAAGCCGTCAATAATGTCAGCTATGATATTCAGAAGGGTAAGACGCTGGCGGTGGTGGGGGAGAGCGGCTGCGGGAAAAGCGTGACGGCCCTTTCCATTCTGCGGCTGATTCCCGATCCGCCGGGGAAAATCACCCATGGGGAAATCCTGTTTAACGGGCAGAATCTGCTGGGCTTTTCGGAAAAGAAGATGCGGCAGATACGCGGCAACGAAATTGCCATGATCTTCCAGGAACCGATGACCAGCCTGAATCCGGTCTATACGGTGGGGGACCAGATTGTGGAGGCCGTGGAACTCCATCAGAATAAAAAGGGACCGGCGGCCTGGCAGCGGGCTGTGGAGATGCTGCGGCTGGTTGGGGTGGCCGATCCGCAGCAGCGGGTCCGTACCTATCCCCACCAGATGTCCGGCGGGATGCGGCAGCGGGTGATGATTGCCATGGCGTTGAGCTGCGACCCGGCCCTGCTGATCGCCGATGAGCCGACCACGGCCCTGGATGTTACGATCCAGGCCCAGATTCTCGACCTGATCAAAGACCTCCAGAAACAGAATAACATGGCGGTGCTGCTGATTACGCATGATCTGGCGGTGGTGGCGGAAAACGCGGACGATGTGGTGGTGATGTACGCCTCGCGGATTGTCGAAAAGACGGATGTGAAGACTATATTTGCTCAGCCGCTGCATCCCTATACCCAAGGGCTGCTGCGGTCACTGCCGAAATTGAGTGAGGAGAAGGAACGGCTGGAAGTGATTCCGGGGACGGTGCCTGACCCACTGCATTTTCCCGGCGGCTGCAAATTCCATCCTCGCTGTCCCATCGGGTGCAACGACAAACGCTGCCAAAGCGAGGAACCCGAATTACGGGAGGTTAGGCCCGGCCATTACGCGGCCTGCTGGTATGTACCCGGTTATGAAACAAAAGCGGAACGCAGATAAACGATATGAACGCACAAAGTGAAAAAACAAACGGTATGCTGGTCAAGGTGGAAAACCTGAAAACCCATTTTCCGATCCGCAAAGGCATCTTCAGCAAAGTTACCGGGTGGGTGAAGGCGGTTGACGGCGTCAGTTTTGAAATTGCGGCGGGACAGACGCTGGGGCTGGTCGGGGAAAGCGGCTGCGGGAAAACCACGGTTGGGCGAACGCTGCTGCGGCTGATCCCGGCTACCGGGGGCACCGTAACCTTTGATGGCAAGGAGGTCTTCCAGCTTGCCTCCAGTGAGCTTCGCACGCTGCGCCGCAACATGCAGTTGATTTTTCAGGATCCCTTCGGTTCGCTCAATCCCCGGATGACGGTGGGCAATATCGTGGGCGAATCTCTGACCGTGCACGGCATCGCCAAAGGGCAGCAGCGGCGGGCCATGGTCGCTGAGCTGCTGGAAAAAGTAGGACTTTCCAAAACCTATGTCAACCGCTACCCGCATGAGTTTTCCGGCGGACAGCGGCAGCGAATCGGCATCGCCCGCGCCCTGGCCCTGAATCCGAAATTCATCGTCTGCGACGAACCGGTCAGCGCCCTGGACGTTTCCATCCAGTCGCAAATTATTAACCTGCTGATGGACCTGCAAAAGGAATTCGGGTTGACCTACCTTTTCATTGCACATGATCTGGCGGTGGTGGAACATATCAGTGATTACGTTGCCGTCATGTACCTGGGGAAGATTGTCGAACATGCCAAGGCGGAGGAACTCTACAAAAATCCCAAACATCCCTATACGATGGCCCTGCTATCGGCCATCCCGCAGCCTGTCCCGGACCGCAAACATCAGCGGATTATGCTGCGCGGGGAGGTGCCCAGCCCGGTTAATCCTCCGTCCGGCTGTCCGTTTCACCCCCGGTGCCATATGGCCATCGACCGCTGCAGCCGGGATGTTCCCCAGCTTGAACCCAAAGGGGGGAACCCACAGCACGCGGCCTCCTGCTGGGTCACAAAATAAATTTTATTTTGAGACTGTAGCATAGTTACCGGGATCATATAGCTTCTCTTCGTTCCTTGTGAAGCATGGTTATGGTTTGTAAACGCCCTTGAGATTGTTGATCACGCTGCATATCCATGGCAATCCGCTGGCGGATATGTTCTTGCGTT
>JAKQBU010000137.1 GCA_029573975.1 Planctomycetota bacterium | reverse complement strand
CATTCGCAGCCGTTGATGATCACGGTCGTTACCGGACGCTGGGGATTCCACGTCAGCTTCACCGCCGCCGGAAACGCCGCACCGCCCTGCCCAACAATCCCAGCCGTCCGAATCAACCTGGTAATTTCTTCCTTGCTGAATTTTGCCAGATTGAAAACCGCCGGTACTTCCTGCCAGCCGGCCAGTTCCGGCTGGTTTTCCCCCGTTTCAATCACCACGCTCAGCACCTTGCGGCCGCTGGGATGCGGCTGGGGAGAGACCTCCTTAACCATCCCATTGACCGGGCTATGCACCGGCGCCGATACAAACGCCTCACTGCTGCCCACCACCTGCCCCGCCGTCACCGCCTGTTTAGCCTCCACCGTCGGCTGGCAGGGTGCTCCCAGATGCTGCGACATCGGCACTACCACCATCTGACCGGGCCGTAACCGGACCATCTCAATCGGCAGATTTTCCGTCAGATTTTTATGATGCGGAGGATGCACCCCCCCTTTAAAGGTCTTCTTGCCAATTAACTTCCTTGTCTCAGCTAAATCCACGGTCATTTTACCACCACTCTTATAAATGGTTGTGCTTGTGACTATTAAAATTCGAAATATAGTCTTTACCCGGATTGAAAGCAAGAACTTCTTTCACATTCATCATTTCTTACCTATTTTAACTCCAGAACATCAGATTTATCTAATATATACCGACCGGTCTGTATTTTAAGATCGACATCCGACCAACTTTTATCAATATTGTAAATCGAGTTTTTCCTTGCCCTTCTTCCAATAACCTTGTAGATATAAGCCAAAAATCGCGTAAAAAGGTATATTATGGCAGTTTTGGTTGGTATTGATGAGGCAGGTTACGGCCCGATCTTAGGGCCTCTGGTGGTCTCCGCAGCCGCCTTTGAAATCCCCGATGATTTACTCACAAACTCCATGTGGGATGTCCTGCGACGTAGCGTCTGCAAAAAACTTGCTGGCAATGCCGGACGCCTGGCCATCAACGACAGCAAAAAATTGCACGGCGGTCTGGGTAAATACGAACACCTCCAGCGGGCTGCTCTCACCTGCCTGAAAATCCTAAATCCCCATGATCCCCCGCCCCAAACCCTGGGGCAACTTCTCGCCGCCTTGCAGGCGGATTGCCTGGAAACCTTTCCCCAGTACCCCTGGTACAACGGCCGGGCCGCTGGCTGGCCCCTCCGCTATGATTCTGACAGCATCGCCGGTTCCGCCAATGCCCTGACTGGCGACCTGCATGACCATCAGATGCGGCTGCTCGCCCTCTGGAGCTGCCCCCTGGAGGTCGCCCAGTACAACCAGATGGTCGAGGCTGTGGACAACAAAGCCTCCGTCCTCTTTTCTCAAACCAGTAATCTCCTGTTCCGGGCTTACCAGCAGTTCGGCCGGCAAAACCTCCATATCGTCATCGACAAACAAGGCGGCCGCAGCCACTACCGCCAAAACCTTCAGCGGCTCTTTCCCCACCTGCCCCTGAAAATCCTAAAAGAAAACGACACTTGCAGCAGCTACCAGATGGCGGATGCCTCCCATTCCTTCAAGGTCCACTTCATCGTCAAGGGCGATGACCGGCAACTGCCCGTCGCCCTGGCCTCCATGGTCAGCAAATACGTGCGCGAGCTGTTCATGGAACTGGTGAATGAATATTTCCATAAACACTGTCCCCAGCTCCAGCCCACCGCCGGCTACTATACTGACGGCCACCGCTTCCTCAACGACCTCAAAACCCTGCAACTCGATCCGGCCCTCTACCCGCTGCACCTGCTCCTGCGTCAGCGATAATCGGGCAAAGGGCTTTCTGAATATCTGGCGGGCATGCCTCGCTGCCGGGTCCGCTACCGAGTGGCCCAGGAGGAAGCCAGTCCGGTAAAATCCAGGAAATCAACCTGTCCATCCCGGTTGCGATCTGCTCTCTCATAATAATCGTTTTTTTTGCTTCCCTCATCATTCAGCCAAAAGGAACAAAATCGAATCAAATCCTCCAGATCGAGATAAGTATTGATGACCAGATCACCGGGCAGCGGATCGGAGATAAAGGCCACGGAACAAGCCGCCGAGGGCAGGTAGTTTCCTTTGGCGTCATAGATTCGAAACGTGAACCAGAGGGGACCGCTGGGAGCCGGATCCGCAGGGGACGCATTGGTATAAATATACCATAAGTGCAAATGCCCATAGTTGGCTGCCGAAAAGGCGCTGTGATTGAAGGTGTCCCCTGCTTCGTCCAGCAGGATCGTTTCATTCAGGTTGCAGACTTTAAAGCCGGGGGTAATCGAAAGACACTCTACCCATAATTCATAGTCGCTGCCGCGAACCCCTTGCGGACTGCGATTGGGATCCTTCAGCGGATGATCGGCGGGCAATTCATCCGGATCATGAATCTCATCAAAACCGGGTTCATTCAAAACCCATTTCCGCTTATCAAAGCCGCTCTGGTTCAGCGGGTAGTGCCATTCTCCATCCGCATTGTGATACTTGGCCCGGCAGTCGATAAACAGGACGTTATCATCGTCCGTACCGGACAGACCATCTTCATTGCAGCCGATAAACAGGTGGTCCAGCGAACAATAGGACCATGCGGGAGCGGCACTCAAAACCCAAATAAGGATAACCATAACATTGGCAATACTGGCTTTCATGGAATTCTCCATTTCTTTTTGATACCAAGGTATAAATAAACGATTCCTTACGGCCCCAGAATCCATGGCGGAAAACCGGGGGCCGATTCCGGAAACCAATAACAGCATCCCTGCGGATGGTAGGTCTGTTCGATGGTGAGACTTTCCGCATGGCCATCCGCAAAAAGATA
>JAKQBU010000131.1 GCA_029573975.1 Planctomycetota bacterium | reverse complement strand
CGTATCCAGGGTTACCTGGTCCGGCGCGCCCCCGTGGGGCGGGAAGGACAATTGCCACGGGCCGGAAAGCTCCAGCGGGCTGGGAAGCGCGGGAACAGCTAATTCGCGGGTCTGGCCGGCTGCGGTTTGCAGGACATAGGTCCCCGGCTGGCGTATGAGGGCCTGGCATCCATCTTTGCCGCCGTTAAGCGTAATCGCATCCATCTGGCCGAAGGTGTCCAGCAGCGAATCGCCGTTGCGGGTGACGGAAACGAACCGATCCGGCCCGTCTTTGCTTTTCTCCCGGAAGATCACAAAGACCGAATCCGTCGCATGGAAACAGATCGGCAGGCTGGTGATGCCGCCGGTTTGGCTATACACCGCCGGCCGTTCCATGCGGCCCGTTTGCGGCCACCATAGTTCGGGCTGTTTACCCTGGACCCGGAAGGAGCAAAGGGCCTGCTGGGCCTGGGCCAGCTTGTTAGCGACGAAGTAGATATCGGCCCCATCCAGCGTGCGGTGAGTAAATCGCAGGCTCCTGGTTCCGCTTTTCGACTGGTAATCAAAATCCGGCGACACACCCAGCTTCCCCAGTACCTCGTTGACGAGTTCTTCTTCCGGAAGCATTTGCGTGTCGGCGGATACCCGATTGAGTTCTTCCCACGGAGCTAGCGGCCCAAATTCGCGCGCGGCGGTCCAGCCCTCGCCGGGTGTGATATCGTTCATCCAATACTCGCTGACCGTACGGGCCGATTCCCATTGGTTGTCGGTGTAAACGGTATGTAAGAAACCATCGCGGTATTCAATGCGAAGTGCGGCGATCAGACCGGCGGCACAGGGGCCGACAGTCCCGTTGTTCGCTTCGACCGCGATCAGGTTCCTGCCCGGTTTCAATAAGGAACCGAGATCGGCTGTGAGGTATCTGTAGTTTGCCAGCGGATCGAACACGCTTCCGACCAATTGCCCGTTGACCCAGCAGGTCAGGCTCTCATAAGCGGTCATCACCAGTTGAGCCGATTGGACCGGATGAGCGGCATCCACCTCGATGGTTCGGCGAAAATACCGGGTGGCGGCCGGAAGTACCCAATGATTCTCACCATCCGGATACCAAATCCACTGGGCCGGACCCAACTGCTCAGCGGGCGTGCCGGCCGTTTCCGGCTTCTTTTGAAAAGCAGCGGACCAGAACAGCCAACCCTTGCCGATTTTTCGCCCGGTCAGTCGGGCCGGCGCCTCGCCCGATCCCCAAAGTTCCTCGGTAATCCGTTTTATTTCGTGGTCACAATGGGGATAGCTGCTTAAACTGGGCGATTTTGAGGGACGGGAGCCAACCACCGTCGCACCCGCCTCGATCAGTTGCTTGATTTTCGTCAGGAGTTTCGGCGTCATGGTCTCGACCATCGGCAGTACCAGCAGCCGGTAACTCATGCCGTCAGGCAGCACCAGCCGACCGTCCTTGACCGACATCCGTTCCATCAGCGCGTCCGGCGGACAAATATCGAAGTTGTATCCGGTCCGCTCGCGCGGCTCCAGCGGATGAAGCAGTGATTTCGACATCAACCGCCTCTCCCGGGACAGCGACTGGGGCATACCCTCGCCGCTGAGATAGCAGATGTCGGCTGTGAACAGCCCTTGCCGCAGAAGGTGCTGACAGCGGGTGAGATATTTGTGCCAGGCCGTTGACATTTCCCACCAGGTCTGCGTCCGTTCATAATGCACACCCCACCAGCCCATCCCCATCCCGGGCCGAAGATTTACCCACGGCTGCATGGCGTAGCGGTGGAAAACGAGACGGTTGATTCCTTCGCAGAATGCCCAATCGCCCAGTTCCTTAAGAATTGCCGGATGTGCCAGCCAGCGTTCGTTATTGTCGGAACTGAAGGCTTCGGCACCAATAATTCTTTTGCCCCAAACGTGTCCTCCCGAGGTCATCGCAGGAGTACTCCAGGAAGCCAGGAATCTTGGCGACCACCAGATCTCGCTCATCGGCTCGTCAGCCCGGCCGGCAAAGGACAGTTCGTCGCAAGGACAGGTGGTGTAGGATTCGTTTGTAAACCGCAGACCGTTTTGATTTGCCAGCTCCCGAAAATGCCCCGCATAATTCTCCAAGACCAATTCGTTGATGGTTTGCCGGAAATCCCAGAGGAATCGCTCGGAGATTTCGCGGCTCTGGACGATTCGCCCGGTAATGGCGGGCAGATAGGGTAGCAGGTCATAGCCCCGGCGGCGCTGGAATTCCTCGCGGAATTGCGGAGTCCAATTCTGCGTACCGCATTCCCAACTGTCAATATGCACGGCAACCAGGGATTTACCCACCAACGGCCCGGCCTGGGCGATCAGTTTGCTCATCAAGCCGGCAAAATGAACCTCTATAGCCTCCTTGCTCATCTTGTCACATTCCAGACCGGAGCCGGCCGGATAGGTACCGTGTCCCGTCGAAGTATGCCCCAAACGAAGGATGGTCCATTGGCCATCCGGTACGTTCCACGCCAACTTGCCGGTATTGTCCATGGCATCGGTCAAATCCACAATGCCAGCGCAGGAAACCACCTCCGCCGGCGGCGTTTCGGGCCAGTCGGCCGGAACAGGAAACACGCCGGTGGGCCGGGCAAAGGCGAGGCAGGTCTTGCAGGCCAGATTTCCGATACGAGCATCGCCCGAAGGCGTGGGAAACGCCAATACCCTGATGTCGCGATAGTAGTTTTTCTCGGTTGGCGGCGGGGGAAGAGTTGTTTCCAGACGCTGCGGCCCTTCTGCCGTGGCTTCCGACCAGACTATTTTCTGCATCGACAAATCCGGGGTGATCCACGGCCCGCCGCTGCCGGCCCAACCCTTACCGTTGTTCATGTTCACTTCCAGATCGAGTCGATCTGCCTCCGCACAGGCATACTGGATCAGTTCAAACCATTCCGGCCCACCAAAACGCACCGGCCCGACCGGCTCGGCCTGAATCACCTCAAAAATCAGCACGCCACCAATGCCCGCCCTCTGCATTGCTTCCAGGTCGGCAGTGATTCCCTCACGGGTAATGTTGCCATTGACCCAGAACCAGTACACCCAGGGGCGGGTGGAGTCCGGCGGACTTAGAAAGCCTTTTTCCAGGTTGTCCGCCGCAAACGCTGCCGGGGCAAACATCAAGGTGCATAGCAGCAAAATCAATCTTAGGGCAGCGGATTTTCCTGACTTACCAATTTCGATCTTCCTCATTTTGCATCTCCGGTTTAACTCATTGTTCTGGTGCGGTTATCGTTCATTTCTTTATAACACGCTTTTCCGATAATGATTACCTGACTGCAATCTGCTCGGCAGCCCGGATGGTGACGGGGCCGAGGAGGCCGGACGGCTGGAGGGGTTCATCCCTGGACCAGAGCTTCCAACTGGTGAAGGTGTAGCGGCCGGTGGGGCTGGGCTTGCCTTCGTTGACCCACTGCGGCCATTCCTTGAGGGTGCCGTCCGGATTGCGGGAGCAGTCTTCGGGCAGGAATTCATCGCCAATCATGCGATTGATCCAGAGGTTGACGACTTTTATTTCCAGCCGATTGTTGGCGGCAGCCGCATCGGTGATATCCACACAGAACGGGGGCTTCCACAAAATACCCAGGTCTTTGCCGTTGAGTTTTACCTCGGCCATCACCTGAACCTCACCCAAGTCTAAATACAAGCGGTGGTTTTCCGCCAGCATGTCCGGTGACAACGGGAATTCTTTGGTATAGACGGCGGTACCGGAGAAATATTTCACACCGGGGTCGGTATGCTCGCTCCAGGAAAACAGCGTATCCAGGGTTACCTGGTCCGGCGCGCCCCCGTGGGGCGGGAAGGACAATTGCCACGGGCCGGAAAGCTCCAGCGGGCTGGGAAGCGCGGGAACAGCTAATTCGCGGGTCTGGCCGGCTGCGGTTTGCAGGACATA
>JAKQBU010000130.1 GCA_029573975.1 Planctomycetota bacterium | reverse complement strand
CGTATCCAGGGTTACCTGGTCCGGCGCGCCCCCGTGGGGCGGGAAGGACAATTGCCACGGGCCGGAAAGCTCCAGCGGGCTGGGAAGCGCGGGAACAGCTAATTCGCGGGTCTGGCCGGCTGCGGTTTGCAGGACATAGGTTCCCGGCTGGCGGATAAGGGCCTGGCAACCTCCTTTGCCGCCGTTAAGCGTAATCGCATCCATCTGGCCGAAGGTGTCCAGCAGGGAATCGCCATTGCGGGTGACGGAAACGAACCGATCCGGGTCATCTTCGCTATCCTCCCGGAAGATCACAAAAACCGAATCCGTTGAATTGAAACAGATCGGCAGGCTGGTGATGCCGCCGGTTTGGCTATACATCGCCGGCCGTTCCATGCGGCCCGTTTGTGGCCACCATAGTTCGGGCTGTTTACCCTGGACCCGGAAGGAGCAAAGGGCCTGTTCCGCTTGCGGGAGCTTGTTAGCAATAAAATAGATGTCCGTGCCGCCATCGCGGCGATGGATATAGCGCAGCGACTTAACGGTGCTTTGGGTTTGATAGCGGAAGTCAGGATGCACATCCATCTGCTGGAGGACTTCGGTTACGAGGTCCACTTCGGGATACATATCCGTATAATCGACAGGCGTTTCCAGGGGACCCCAGGGGTTCATGCCCAGCGGGCCCAGTTCCTGCGCGGTGGCCCAGCCGTCAGCGGCGGAGGCGGAAATCCAATCCTCGGCGGCCTTTTCGGCGGAGAGCCAGCTCTTGTCGGTGACGACGATTTGTTTGCCGCCGTCGGCAGTTTCCAGGCGGAGCGCAGCTATCAGGCCGGCGGGAGAGGGGGCGTCGGTGGCATTGACGGCCTCGATCGCCAGCACATTCTCCCCGGCTTGCAGCAGGGAAGCCGCGTCGAAGGCGAAGATGCGGGTATGCGTATCCCCGTTACCGGCCGGCTGTCCGTTGAGCCAGGCCGAGAAGGTATTGTCGGCGGTCAGGGTCAATTCGGCGGATTTCACATCGCCAGCAACGGTAAACGTCTTGCGGAAATAGCGCCGGCCGGCAGGGGCGGAGGCGGCCGGATTGCCTTCAGGATACCAGATCCACTGGGCGGGGCCTAGCCGTTCTTTGGTAGTTTGGACCGTCTGGGATTTCGGCTGAAAGGCGGCGGACCAGAAGAGGCGGCCTTTGCCGACCTGCCGTTCGGTCAGTTGGGCGGGGACTTCGCCCGGTCCCCATAGTTCGGCGGCCAGGGCCTGAACGGTCTGGTCGCAGGCGGGGTAATCGCTCAGGCTGGGCGATTTGGAGGGACGCGAGCCGACGACGGTCGCCCCGGCCTCCACCAGTTCCTTGATCTTTGCCAGGAGTTTGGGCGTCATGGTTTCAATATTGGGCAGCACCAGCAGCCGGTAGCTCATGCCGTCGGGCAGCATCAGGCGGTTATCCTGAACGGACATCCGGGTGAGCAGGGCGTCCGCAGAACACAGGTCGAAGGAATAATCAATCCGCTCGCGCGGGTACTGATCGTTGCTGGGATCGGGGTTTTCCGAGGGTTTAGCAAGAAACCGTTTCTGGCCGTAGATCGATTGCGGGGGGCTTCGGCGCCGAGATAACAGACATCCGCCACAAACAGCCCCTGCCGCAGGAGGTGCTGGCAGCGGGCCAGATACTGATGCCAGGCCCGGGACATATCCCACCAGGTTTGCGTCCGTTCGTAATGCAGGCCCCACGGGCCCATCGACATGCCGGGCGCGACGTGCAGCCAGGGCTGCATGGCGTAGCGGTGGAAGACGAAGCGGTTGATACCTTCGCAGAAGGCCCAGTCGCCGAGGTCCTTGATATTCGCCGGATGGCCCAGCCAGCGTTCCAGATCGCAGGCGGTGAAGGCCTCGGCGCCAACGATTTTTTTGCCATAGATGTGGGCGGCGGAGGCGGCCTGGGTGCAGGAGAAGGAGAAGCCGTACTTCCTGCCCCCGTTAAACCACCAGGACCAGAACTCACCCATCGGCTCGTCGGCATAGCCGCCGTAGGCCAGCTCGTCGCATGGGCACCAGGTGTAGGGTTCGATGCTCAGCCGCAGTCCGTTCCGGCGGGCCATTTCGCGGAAATGGCCGGCATAGTTCTGCAGGACCAGCTCGTTGACGGTCTGCCGCAGGTCCCAGAGGAAGCGTTCGGAGGTTTCGCGGCTGCCAACGATCCGACCGGTCATTACGGGGAAGAAGGGCATCAGATCGTAGCCGCGGCGCTGGCGGAACTCTTCGCGGAAATTAGGGGTCCAGTTTTGCGAGCCGTTCTCCCAACTGTCGATGTGGGTGGCAACCAGCGATTTGCCGACATGCGGCCCGCACCTGTCGATGATCTTGCCCATCAGGCCGGCAAAATGGGTCTCGGCGGCTTCCTTGCTCAGTTTGTCGCACTCGAAGCCGGAACCGGAGGCGGGCGTGGGGTGGTTTTCCTTGCCGGTGGTGGTGTGGCCGATGCGGAGGATGGTCCATTTGCCCGCCGGGACGTCCCAGGTGAGCGTACCCTCGGCATCCATTTTGGCGGTCAGATCGACGAGTTGGCTGGGAGAGATGACCTCATCGGCCGGGGGTTCGGGCCATGAGGCCGGCATCTGCATGGCCGACAAGCCTGTCCCATACGCAGCCTTGTCGCCGATGTCGGGGATGCGGGTATTGCCGGTGGGCGTCGGGAACGCCAGGACGGTGATATCGCGGTAATATTTGGCGACGGTTTGCGGCTGGGGGAGTTTCTCATGGAACTGACGCGGGCCTTCGGTGTAGGTTTCCGAGGTGGTGATTTTCTGCATCGACTGTTCGACCTTGACCCAGGGGCCGCCGCTGCCGTTCCAGCCGGCATCGTTGTTCATGTTCACTTCCAGGCCGAGCCGGTCGGCTTCGGACAGGACATGGTTAAACAGATCGAGCCACTGCGGGCTGGCAAAGGCCACCGGTCCCACCGGGGCGCCCTGGTCCACCTCCATGATCAGCACGCCGCCGATACCCGCTGCTTTCATGGCCTCCAGGTCGGCGGTGATTCCCTCGCGGGTGATGTTGCTGTTGAGCCAGAACCAGTACACCCAGGGACGGGCGGAGTCCGGCGGATTGAGGAAAGCCGTCTCCAGGTCGTCGGCGGGGGAGGTCTTTGGTGCGAATATTTGACATCCGGTATAGATCATTGCCAGCAGGACTAAGAAGCCAGCCAGTAAGAACCATTTGCCTGAGAATTTTCCGGGTTGGGAATTGTTATTGATTTGCATTTTACACCTGCTTTCTTGATACGGAACCGGGACTAATACTCTGGCGGTATTATACCGCGGAAATCCAGCGGGCAAGCAAAATTTTTAAGGGGAGGCTGTGACAGTTTTATGGTAGAATATGACACCGTTTCTTCCGCGGCCGGCTGAGCCGCGGCCCCGGTTTCAGGGTGAAAAATCTTCTTATGCGGATGAAAATTTAGGCTGGCCGGGCCGCAGGGGTTCCGGTTATAATGGCGACGGTTCGAAATAGCAGCATTTATTATGCGAAAGGGCTTATTATGATATGTCCGAATTGCGGTACGGCCAATCCTGAGGGCGCGTCTTTTTGTTCCGTATGCCAAACTTCTTTCATCGCTCCCCCGCCGGTTAATTTACAGATGAATCAGGCGGTTTCGGCCCAGCCGAAGACTTCCGGCCTGGCCATCGCTTCGCTGGTGCTGGGGATTGCCAGTATTCCCTTATGCGGCCTGGGTTTTTTCCTCGCTGTTATCGGATTGATCCTGGGCTGCATCGCTATCAGCAAAATCAATCGCCAGCCGGACCAGCTAACCGGAAAAGGGTTGGCCATCGGCGGGATCACCACCTCGATCGTCGGGTTGGTGTTGGGACTGTTGTTGCTGATTTCCATATTGATGCCCGCCCTGGGAAGGACACGGGAACTGGCCAGACGAGTCCAGTGTACTGCTCAGCTATCCAACATCGGCAAGGCCATAGCGTTATATTCCAACGAATACAATGATCAATTCCCGCCCACACTGGAGTTGCTGACAGAGACGATGGATGTAGCGCCTAAGAACCTGGTCTGTCCCGCCAGCGGGGATCAGGAAGGGCATTGTTCGTATATCTACCGGGGTAATGACCTGACGGCCGCCAGCCCGGCCGATATGATACTTGCTTATGACAAATTTGACAATCACCACGGGGAAGTCCGCAACGTCCTCTATGCCGGTTTTCATGTGGAGAGGATCGAGGAGGAGGATTTCCCCCAGGCCATTGACCACGACAACGAACTCCGCCGCCAGATGGGGCTGCCGGAGAAACCGCTGGAGGAACCGGAAGGATCATTCGACAGGGATTAGTACTATGAAATGTCCGAAATGCGGTACGGTGAATCCTGATATTGTTACGGAGTGTTTTCACTGCCATAGTCCGCTGGAGGTTCCGGCGGGCACGATTTTGATTAAAAAGAGGAGGGAGAAAAGCCCGCTGCTGATTCTTTTTCTGTCTATCGGTTCGGTTGTTTTTTGGATTTCAAGCTCACTGCTGGGAATTGCGGGCTTTTTCTCCAGCATCGCCGGGATCATTTTGGGAGCCATAGCCATAAGCAGTATTAACAACAAAGAACGTAAGCGTCCGGTGAAGCCCACCTTGTTTTTTTCTTTGCGGAGTCTTATGCTTTGTTCATGATTCCATTTAGGAGACGATCATGAACACCAAACAAAAAACCGGGGCAACGGCAGCGGAGGAACGGCAGTTCTGGCAGATG
>JAKQBU010000114.1 GCA_029573975.1 Planctomycetota bacterium | reverse complement strand
CTGGCCGTGAATTAATGGAAAAAGGCCTGATGATTGCGATTCCGGATCGGCCCGGGGCGGCTTTGATAACCTATAAAAAGACCATAGAGTAATCCACCAAGAATTTGAATGATAGCAAGGAGTTTTAAAATGCGAAATGGTATGTTTTTAGTTTCTTTTTTCGTGCTGACTATTTTGTTGAGCGTGTGTTTGTTTACCCCGGTTTGGGCGGAAGTGATATCCGGTTCGATGATAAGTCTGGATGGGCCGGACTGGCTGCTGGCGATGGATCCGGAAAATGCGGGCCGGGATCAGGGGTGGTTCAATGCCCCCAGGCCGGATGCTAAAACGGCCAAGGTGCCGGGAATTATCCAGGAGACGTTTCCTGCCTATCATGGCGTAGTATGGTATTATCGTCAATTTAAGGCTCCGCGTAATCCGCACCAGGAGGGGCGGTACCTGCTCCGCTTCTGGCAGGTGGACTATCTGGCTGACGTATGGATCAACGGCAAACATGCCGGGCAGCATGAAGGCACGGGGGAACCGTTTGTTTTGGACGTGACGGAGGCGATCAAGCCGCAGGCGGATAATCTGATGGCGGTGCGGGTATTAAATCCCCGGCACGAAGCCATCGACGGCATCACGCTGGGGCAATCGACCGTATGGGCCAGAGGAATTCCCTGTTCTCCCGGTTTGGCGCTCAATTATGGTGGGCTGATCGATTCGGTGGAATTACTGATTGCCCCGGCGGTACGGGTGGAAGACCTGTACGTTAGGCCGGATCCTGCGACCGGGAAGATTCGCATTCAGGCCAATCTGCGGAATGCGGGACCAAAAGCGGTAACAGGAAAAATTAATTTTGCGGCAGCCCCGGCCAATCAGGGAGAAACTTTGCAGATGGTGCAGGTCAATCGTTCCCTGCCGGTGGGGGATAGTGTGATAGAAGCGGAATTAAAGCTGAAGAATCCCCGTTTGTGGGAGCTGAACGATCCCTATATGTATCGGGTTTCCGCTCAAGTCAGTACGGATGGTTCGAATTCCGTAGATGAATTTTCTACACGATTCGGGTACCGGGATTTTCGTTTTCAAGATGGTTATTTCCGTCTTAATGGCCGGCGGTTCCTGGTGAAAAGTTCCCAGACCGATGCCCGGGCGCCGGGCGGCACTTTGATACCGCACGATCCCGACCTGGTGCGGCGCGACCTGATTCATGTCAAAGCCATTCATCAGAATATGATTCGTTCGTTCGGCGGCCAGATCCCCCGTTATCAGATCGATATGTGTGACGATATCGGGATTATGGTATATCAGGAACATGCCGGGGCCTGGCGTATGGAACCGTCGCCCAAGCTGGCCGAGCGATTCAACCGGTCTGTGCAGGCGATGGTTAAACGGGATCGCAATCACCCCAGCATTGTGATCTGGGGGATTCTCAATGAAACGGGCGGCGGGGCGGTTTTCGAGCAGGGGATGGCGGCCTTGCCGCTGGTCCAGGCTCTTGATGATACCCGGGTAGTACTGCTCAACAGCGGCGGTTTTGACGGGTCCGGCAAAACTATTGCCAATCCGGGTGAAACGGAATGGCAAAGCAATCTTGCCGATATCCATCCCTATCAGCCGGCCATTCATGGTACTGGTGTAATCAATATTATGCGGACTATTAGCGGGGACAAACCTTTTATTCATACCGAAGGGGGGGTAGGCAGTGCGATTAATCTGCCGCGTCTGGTGCGGCAATTCGAACAAATAGAAAAAGACCACTGCGAGGATGCAGCGCTATGCCGGCGATTTCTTGATCAATTCATGATTGATTGGAACAATTGGAAGATGAATGAGGCGTTTGCCAATCCGCAGGATTATTTCAATCAGTGTATTGCTTGGATGGCCAAAGTGCGGAAACTGGAGGCCAATGCCTTTCGATCCAATCCGAATCTGGTACTCTATAATATTACCGGGCTGGTGGATCCTCCCACGACGGGTGAAGGAATGGTGGCGACGACATTCCGGGAGTTGAAGCCCGGCGTGATCGATGCGATGTTTGACGCGATGTATCCGCTGCGCTGGTGTTTGTTTGTGGAGCCGCTGCATGTCTATCGCGGCCGCCCGGCTCACTTTGAGGTGGTATTGGCCAACGAGGATGTACTCAAACCGGGCGAGTATCCGGTACGGCTGCAGGTAGTTGGCCCCCGGAACGAGAGTATCTATGACAAGACTATTACAGTTACGATTCCGGACCCGAAAGGCAAACCGGAACCGAAGTTCACTCTGCCTGTTTTTGCGGAAGATATCAAAATAGATGGTTCTTCCGGCAAATATCGGTTCCTGGCAGCCTTTGAGAAAGCGGCGGCGGCTGCCGGCGGCGAAGCGGAATTCTATGCGGCCGATCCTGCCGAGATGCCCAAAGTGGAAAGTGAGGTGCAGGTCTGGGGTGATGATCCCGAACTGCTGGACTGGCTTCATGCCAATGGTATCAAAGCCCGGCCATTCACCTCAAGCGAACAGACGGCACGGGAAGTTATTCTGGCCGGTTATCGTCAGGCGTCAAACCCGGAACTTTCGTTCGGTGAACTGGCAAAACATATGGGCCGGGGTTCGCACGTTATTTTCCTGTGTCCGGAAATTTTTGATAAGGATGGCGACCAGACCGCCTGGCTGCCCATGGTGAAAAAGGGAGTCCGGATCGATATGCCGGGCTGGCTGTATCACAAGGATGACTGGGTGAAAAACCATCCTGTTTTTGAGGGATTGCCAGCCGGTGGTGTGCTGGATCATACCTACTATCGGGAAGTATTCAGCGGCAGCGGTTTCTGCGGCCAGGATCCCCCGGCGGAAGCGGTGGCCGGAGCCATCAATGCCTGTCTGGGGTACAGTTCCGGACTAACCCTGGCGGTGTATAACCTGGGTGCTGGCCGGTTCACGCTCAACACCTTAAACATCCGCCGGAATCTGGGTAAAGATCCGGTGGCGGAGCGGCTGCTTCGGAACCTGATTTTGTATGCCGCGGGCGACCTGGCTAAACCTGTGGCAGAACTGCCATCCGGTTTCTTCCAGCGTTTGTCTGAATTTGGTTACAGTTACTGCGAAAATGGGGAAGAAATGCCCTGTCCCCTGCAAGAGGGCGTTTGTGCCGGCTGTAAGCAGACCTGTGCCGATTATACCTGGCCCGGATGCAATTATTCCTCCCTGCCCGATTATGAACCGGCCGAATCTAATCGTAACGATGGTCTGGATAACGACTGCGACGGATTGGTGGACGATGAGGATCCCAGTTGTCAAGAACTCTTGAAGGGTATGATCAGCTACTGGAAGCTGGAGGAGACCACAGCCGGAGCCGTAGTGGATTGTTACGGCAGCCATCACGGCGTAAGTCGCGGCGCGATTCTCGATCAAGCAGGACAGGTGGGAAAGGCGTATCGCCTCGAAGAAGCGAATAAAAGCTATATAAGTTTACCGTATAGCGAAGACTGGGACTTTGGCGGCGGTGATTTCACGATTGAATTCTGGTTTAATCCTTCGGCCGAGCGACGGATGGCCGTATTTACCGGTACCACCGATTACTGGCTCGGGATGGATTTTCATCAGTTGGGAACCCGAAATATCAATATCTGGGCCAGCTCGAACGGGACCAATTGGGATCTGATTCACTCGGATGCGGGCGGAAACGGAATCGGCGCCATCTCCCTGCCGCTGAACCAGTGGTCGCATATTGTCTATACCCGCTCCGGCAATCAGTGGATGACCTACATCAACGGGGTTCGGGATGTCCATACTACGGTTTCCGGCCGGATTGTGAACAAAAAGGAGAATAAACATTTTGGCAAATGGGGCACGCCGGCTCCTCCTTACTGACTCGACGGCAGCATCGATGAGGTGGCCGTTTACCGGAGAAGTTTAGATACCTCGGAAATCCAGGAACACTATCAGAATGGTTTAGCCGGCCTGGGATATTGATATCCTAGCAGGTGTCCTGACGGAATGCATCTGGTTGCCTGCAGCAATTTTACATGAATCGAGATACGATGCCGTATTATATTCGCCGATGAATAAG
>JAKQBU010000087.1 GCA_029573975.1 Planctomycetota bacterium | reverse complement strand
GAAATTCCCCTTCACTTCCACATGCTCCACTTCATCATCCGCCAGGGCCGTCTGCGTCACCGGGTCCCAGTTGACCAGCCGCTTGCCCCGGTAAATCAGACCCCGGCGATATAAGTTCACAAACGTATGCCGCACCGCCCGGGCACATACCTCATCCAGGGTAAAACGGGTCCTGGCCCAGTCGCAGCTAGCCCCCAGCCCCTTCAACTGATCCAGGATGCGATTGCCGTACTGATCCTTCCACGCCCAGATCCGGTTTAGCAACTCCTCCCGGCCCAGTTGATAGCGGGTCTTTCCTTCCTCCTGCAAAACCTGCTTTTCCACCACCGACTGGGTGGCGATCCCCGCATGGTCGGTACCGGGCATCCATAGGGAATTGTACCCCTGCATCCGGCGGTACCGGATTAAAATGTCCTGCAGCGTATTATCCAGGGCATGGCCCATATGCAGCGCCCCGGTTACATTGGGCGGCGGGATTACAATCGTATAGGGCACGGAACGGGTATCCCCGTTGGCCGGCGGTTCCGCGTGAAAGCTGTTATGGCGGCACCATAACTCATACGCTTCTTTTTCTACCTGTTTCGGTTCATAAACGGTTGGCATTTCCTTCATCATACCTGCTAGTATAGTTTTTCATCGCCGGGTGTCAAGGTTGCGTAAATAAAGCTATATCCGATTGTTATAAACGGGTTGGATCTTATGACTTTTACCTATTCATTTGACATTTTTCTCTTTCGGCCATATGGTATGACAAGGAAACAACCAGTGAAAATCTGGAATGTAAAAACATAAGTCCTTGCCAAATAAGGGTTATTATGATTTTTGGCTGAAAGGTACGTAAAAAACCGAAACTGATATTTATGGAAATGAAGGTAAACAATTATGGACAATGAGAAAAACAATCAAAATGTCAATCCCCCCTCCGAAGGTTCTAGCTGCCCCGCCTGCGCCTGCAAGAGTAAGACGGGATTATGGATTCTTCTTATCGCCGTGATAATTCTGGCGGCAGGATTTCTTGCCAAACGATATTCTCCTGAAACGGACGGGAAAAACAAAGCGGAAGAGACGGCAAACCCAACCACGACTGATTCTGCCGCCGCGGCAACTACTGCCGGCATCACCTGGAATTCAGACTACCAGGCCGGCATGAAGCTGGCCTCGGAGCAGAATAAGCCCGTTCTGATCGCTTTTACCACCTCGTGGTGTCCTCCCTGCCAGTATATGAAAAAAGACGTTTATACCAATCCCGCTGTGAGCAAGGCTGCCGAAGCGTTTGTTCCGATCCTGATTGATCCGGAAAAAGAGACCGCTTTAGCGGATCAATACAAGATTACTGCTTATCCAACCTATATCTTTCTGCAGCCGGACGGGAAAATAATCAAAACCGAAGTCGGCTCCATGGCGCCGGAAGACTTTGCCGCCAAATTGACCGGTTTGAGTAAAAAATAATATTCACCGGACTACGCCAGTTTTTCCACATATTCCCGGAAAAGATTGCCCCGCTGCTGAAAGTTTTTGAACATATCGTAGCTGGCACAAGCCGGCGACAGTAGCACCGAGGAGCCGGGCTGGGCATGTTTCCGAGCCAGATGGACCGCCTGCTCGAGGGTATCGGCAAATTCACAGGCCGGCCGGGCTTCCTTTCGGTTTTGCTTTTGCTGGGTAATCAACTGAAACAGTTTCTCCCGCACCTGCCCGGTGAGAATCACCGTCTCGACCTGGCCGACGACCTTGTCCACCAGTTCGTCAAAGGGGATTTTTTTATCGTAGCCGCCCAGAATAATCACCTTTTTTTCCGGAAATGATTCAATGGCGACGATCACGCTTTCCGGGGTGGTGGCAATCGAATCATTGTAATAGCGCACACCCTGAAACTCACGCACCAGTTCCAGCCGATGCGGCAGCGACTCGTACCGCGCCAGCGCCTGCCGGGCCACCTGGGGGTCCACCCCGAAAATCTCGCCGGCCACCAGCGCGGCGGCGGCATTGACCTGATTGTGCTGGCCCGGCACTTGTAGCTTCAGCTCTTCCATCGGCTCCGCCGGATACCAGTGAACCTGGCCCGGCGTGTATTTTTGCCACTCCGTAAAACAGGGATCCAGGCGATTGAATACCGCAAAATCATCCTTCCCCTGATACCGCAGAATGTTTTGTTTGGCCTTCACATATTCGTCCATCGTCCCGTGCCAATCCAGATGGTTCGGCGTGATATTGGTCAGAATCGCCACGTGCGGGCTGCGGCGGATTTCACCCAGATCGTAAAGCTGAAAACTGCTCAGCTCCAGCACCACCACATCTTCCGCCCGAATTTGTTTTACCTCGCTGAGCAGGTTGTCTTGCCCGATATTGCCGCCCAGCCAGACCCGGTTATACTTTCGCCCGGCTTTCCCCCCCGCCCCCGCTTCCAGCACCGCCCGCGTCATGGCCGTAGTGGTACTTTTGCCGTTGCTGCCGGTAATCGCCACAATCGCCGCCGGGCAGCGTTCGAAAAACAGGTTCATTTCCGCCGTCATGGGAATACGATTCTTCCGGGCCAGCTCCAGCCAGGGAGAGTTTCGCTTGACCGCCGGATTGACTACCACCAAATCGCTTTCGAGAAAATCCTGTTCCTGATGGCCCCCTAAATGAAAGGTAATCGGTAATCCCTGCAACTGGGAGAGGCTTTCCGCCAGTCCCGCTTCCTCCCCCAGGTCTGTCACCGTAACCCTGGCCCCCTCCGCCACCAGAAAGCGGCTCACGCCAATCCCGCCCCCAAAGCGGCCCAGCCCCAGCACCAAAA
>JAKQBU010000086.1 GCA_029573975.1 Planctomycetota bacterium | reverse complement strand
TATCCAGTACCACCACTAACACCGTCAGTTCCCTGGCTTCCTGCTGATCCTTGATGATGTCCCCCGATTTCGGCGGGGGGGCTGCCTCCTTTTTTTCCGGCATGGGTTTGATGGGAGAATATAAGCCGGCGGGCATAGCCGGCGGTACCCGGAAGGTTCCCCGGCTTTTTTTACCCTGTTCATTGGTCGCCAGCACCTGAATCTGATCCGCCGGGGCCGCCTCGATCTCGGCCCGGAAACTGCCGTCTTTCTGAACCCGTGCCTCGACAAAATCATTCGTGCTTAGATTGGTGATTTTCAGTTCCGCCGGGCTGCTGCTGTCAATCGACCCGGCACTGCCCGTGATGGTAACGGCCTTTCCTCCCGCCGAAGGCATTACCGAAACCAGGTTTTTATGCACCTTCACCCGCGTATCACCTGCCCCCGGATTCTGTCCCCGAGCGGAGCCGACAGGTACCAGCGTCAAAAAAACCATACATGTAACTATCCTGAATAGGCGGATACCTGCCGTTTGCATTTTACATCTCCCAAAACGATACTATTTTTGCTTACCTGCCCGAATTATTCATTGACGGAACCGCCAAAAGTCAATATGGACATCCAAAAACGAATCTGGCTCCCCAGCAACAAGGGGTCCAAGAGCTTTTGACGCTGGCGTCTTCATTCGTTTACCGACCTCTATATACAACCGTCGAAATGCTACGTCAAATGTTTTTTGGCTTCCGGCGTAAGATTTTCCATCCTGACCCGCCGTTCGTCCGGACCCCGGTGTTCCAGATAAATCCAGATGGGATGATAGGGTTCGATCAAGGTTTGTACCCGATCTGCCCACTCGACTACGACAATGGTGGGGGGGGTACACATTTCGTCAAAGCCGAGGGCCTCCAGTTGTTTGGCATGGTCCAGCCGGTAGGCGTCAATATGGCACAGGGGCAGGCGGCCCTGGTATTCGTTACTCAGGGTGAAGGTGGGGCTGGTGACTGCCTTGCTGCTGTTGATCCCCAGACCCAGCGCCAGTCCCTTGATCAGATGGGTTTTGCCGGTCCCCAGTTGGCCAATCAGGGCGATTATCTCGCCGCCCTGCAAGGTCTGCCCCAGCTTGCGGCCCAGTTCGATGGTTTGTTCCACGCTGCGGCTGGTAAACTCCAATGACTCATTACCCACGAAAATGCTCCCATCCTCCGAACTGCACCGGTTCCCGGCGGCCGTCGCGGCGGACCAGTACGATTGCCGATTCCGATTCGTTCGCGGGCGGCTCCATCGTGCCGATGGCCGAGAGCCGCACCTGCCAGTGCGGCGGCCACAGGGTCTCCAGCTTCCGGCTGTCTTCCTGGCTGACCGTGAACAGTAGCTCGAAATCCTCCCCGTCATGCAGCGCGGCCGCCAAGGGATCTTTACCTGCCAGGGCCGCGGCACTCAGGGGCAGCCGGTCTTCGTAAATCACGGCGGAAACCCGGCTCTCCGTGCAGATATGATTCAAGTCGCTGCTGATGCCGTCGCTGATATCGATCAGGGCGTGCAGTTCGACCAGCCCCGCCAGCGCCCGCGCCTCCCGCAGCCGCGGCGTAAAATTCATATGTTTGCCCTGCAGGGAACCGCCCAGCTCGCCCGTGACCAGAATCGCATCGCCAACCCTGGCCCCGCTCCGCCGCACCGGTTTCACTCCCATCGCCCGCGCCAGCATCGTGACATTGATGGCCAGCGGTTTATCCCAACTGGTGGTATCCCCGCCCACCAGCGGGCAGTGATATTGCTTCGCTGCCTGCTGCAGCCCGCTATGCAGCTCTTGTGCCTCTTTCATGCTCATCCGGTTGGGCAGCGCCACCGCCACCACCGCCGCCAGCGGCACCGAGGCCAT
>JAKQBU010000078.1 GCA_029573975.1 Planctomycetota bacterium | reverse complement strand
ATCATAACTGCTGGAACCGTCCTGCCATAATCGGGCTGCGAGCGTATAGAGATAGGGGTCGTTGGTATCCCAAAGGCGGGGATTTTCAACGGCGAGCTGCGATTCGATAACCGTAATGCCGGGAGCCAGCGTTTGAGAGAGGGTAGAAGCAATCGGAGAATCTCCTGCAACCGTAAAATCAAGATTTGCCGCAACTGTACCGGCGAGGGTATTTTTTACCGTAATCTGCATAGAAACCAGACCGGTTTGCGGGTCAGGGTGCAGGTACACATCTTCGATATACAAAGCCGGTACAATCCGCAGTTCCACTGAATCCGTAATGCCGCCGTTATTGTCCCGGTGGGGGATTTCCGCCAGCATAATTCCGTTGATCGGTTCATCGGTCGGATTAAGAATCCGAACCGCCAGATGATTTTCCGAGCCGGATTGAATGAAGGAGGTTACATCGAATTGAAACGGATCTTCCCCTCCTTCGTGCTGGCCGACATAGGAGATGGAGCCGTTATTGAACCAGATCTTGGCCAGATAATCCGCCGCCCAGAACCGCAGCAGATACCGGCCCTGGGGATGTGGGTTGTCGGGGGCTGTGAAATTTTTAAAATACCAGGCGACTCCGTGATAACCGGGAAAAATATCCTGGATGAGACGCGGAACCGGCGTCGGCTGGCCGCAGGTTTGCGGCGACTGCCAGCAGCTAAACGGCAGACCGTCGGCTTCCGGGTCCTGCACCAGCCACCAGTCGGCACCATCGAGCAGTATGGTTTGCGGTCCGGTGTTCGGCTGGGCATGGCACCAGGGCATCCCCCCGGCCAGCAGCAGCACCCAAACCAACCATGATTTTAGTGTTTTCATATCCATTATAATCTCAATATCCAATCTCGATAAGCTGCTGGGGAAAATCATCCGGCAGCGGTGTGAGGGGCTGGTTTAAATCCCGGCCGGCATATCGCAGCAGATTTCGTATGATTCTTTCCGCCACGGGATCGGTCCCAAGATTCTCCCGGATTAACATGGTGTTGAGCAGGAACCGGCCGGCCCCGAACCGGTATTCCGCCAGTTGCAGACCCGATTTGTAGTCGGCAAAGACGACAAAATTGCCGCCGGCAATGGGCTCGTCCGGCACATCGATCCCCGCATACGCCTCATTGGCGGCAATATTCCGATAGACGAAGTAATCCATCATGCCGCCGCAGGGCAGGCCGTCGAAAATCGGGTTTCGTTTCAGCCAGCGGTCCGCATGGTACAGCCCGATATTCATCAGGGTAATGACCTCCCCTTTTTCTTTAAGCGGCAGCCAGCCCAGCGGTTTGTCAGGCCAGCCGAACCAGTCGAACCGCTTGAAGAATACCTTGGGAGAGAGGAATACCGCCGCCGAACCCTGCCCGATACGGCGGGCCAGTTCGCGAAATTCCGCGCGGCGGCCGTTGGCGTAAGGCATGCTCGAAACCAGAATCAACTCACGGCCCGGCTGCACCGCCGAATCGAACGAGCGAACGGCAATCCCATTATCGGCCAGCCAGTCCCGCAGTTCCGCATCCTCACCCCAGAGGACCACCTCCGGCTCCACCGGCGGCATGTTCCGGCGGTCGAACAGATAGAATTTCGCCTGTCCTCCGGCGGCGGCCGCCTTCTCTTTGAATCCGGCCACCAGGCGATACTCGCCCTCCGGCCCGTCGATCTGCACTTCCTCGGAAAACACCGGCAGGGCATAGGGAGGCTCTATTCCATTCGTCGGCTCTGGGATGGTCACGGTAATATCACGTTGGAGGTATCGCTTCTGGTCCGGCCCCAAAACCAGCAGTTCCGCTTCGTATTGGCCCGGCGACAAAACATCTTCGTTGGCCAGTACGGCTTCCAGCAGGATCGGCTTATCCTTATACGCGGTAATCGGCTCGGCGAACAGGCACCAGCGTAGCGGCGCCAGCCCGTCAAACAGGGCATCTACCGTGCCGGGTTTCAGTTCCCGGAAGGTCGTCACCAGTCCTTCCCCGCTGAATCCCTGGTCCACGGCGCCGGTCAGACTATACCCGATCACATTCGGATTGGCGCGCAGGGCGTTGATGCCGAAGAGGCGCAACTGCCCCATCATATTGATTTCCGCCTGGAAGAAATCGTCCGGCCGGCCGAAGGTATCCGCCAGCTTCCAGGCGTCCCAGTCGAGCAGGAATTTTTCGTACTTTTCGTGATAAAATTTATAGTCCCCCGCATGTGTACTGTCAAACTGTTCATAGAAACGCATCATCCGTGCCAGATTGATCGAACTGCCCACCCCGTACTCGGACACGAATAGCGGCGGTTTGCCGCCGTCAAAGGTCCGTAAATACTGGATCGTGGAGGCGGAATGAGGTGCCGGGGGATACGGATGCCGGTCGGAAAGAATATCCTGCCATTCCAGCATCCCCGGATTGCTGACCGTGCCGATGGCTACTCCATATTTCGGCTCTTTCTGATCGTACAGAGAGAAGGTATTCAAATTCGGAATTTTGTCCGGTTTCAGCCAGCCGTACTGCCAGCAGCCGTTGGGATTGCGGTCTGTGGTAAAATCAGCCACCGCGTCATAGACTTTTCCGTCAGGTCCGGTGATTGTCATTTTCAGGGCGGTGGTATCGCCGAAGGGGACGTCGTTGCCGATCCCAACCACCACATCGATTTTATCCCCCTTCCGCACCTTGGCCCGGCCCTGGTATTGGGCCGTATTAGCATTGCTGTTGATATTCAAAAATCCATCAAACAAGGATTCGCTGTTGTGGTAAATATGGATCTCCGAGGTGGTCTGCGGCTTGGCGATCCCTTCAAAATCCGCAGCAATATCATAGGATCCATCGTCCGGTGCCTTCCAGCGCAGTACCGTGTATTCCCCGTTCAGGCCGGGATGGAAGGCCACCTGACCCGGCTGCCAGGTACTGCCTTTACAGGTAATCGGTGCACTGCCCGGATTGAAACTGATATTCAGCTCCGGTGAATTGGCCACCCGCCAGAGATGGACGCCGGCAAAGGTCGTTTCACCGGTCAGGCCGTCATGGCGGCCGCTGTTGAGAATCACCAGCCGATTATTATCCATGGCCCGCAGTTTCGGCAGGAAATTCAAAGCATGAAAGAAGACCTCCCCGGCAAAATTCTCGTTCATCAGGCCCCACATGATGATGCAGGGATGGCTGCGGTCCCGCTTGATCATGCCCAGAGTGGTATTGTCAAAACGTTCTACCATGAAAGGGGAATCTTCCAGATACCAGGCCGCCATGCACTCTTCATAGACCATCAGGCCCATCTCATCGCACAGGTCCAGTTGATAGGGCCGGGCCACACCGGCAATAAACCGGATCGCATTCAGGCCCATGACCTTGACATTCAGCAGATCCCGGCGAAAGTAATCCTTGTCATACGGAAAATAAATGGTGATCGGACTTTCATTGCCGGTATGGGCACTGCGGATAAAAGTTCGTTTGCCGTTTAGTCGAAAGTAGCCGTTCTCCAGCCGAAAGTCCCGGAATCCGCACTGCCGGCTCCGCTCGTCAAACATATCCGTATTCCCGGCCTGCACGCGGCAGGTTACGCGATACAGATAGGGATCGTTCAATTCCCACAAACGCGGATTGTTGACTTTCAACTGCGTCTGGATGAGGGAATCGCCCGCCGGCAATTCCTGTTTCAGGGAAAGTTTCCCTGTCGTGATGCCGTTTCGCCCTGTTCCGATACTGCACTGAATCTCCGCCTCCGCGCAGTCGCTCCCGGCGTTGCGGACATTCATCTCGATCTGAACCACCCCGCTAATGGGATCCGGATAGACATACAGATCCTCGATCCATACGGCCGGCGTCAAGAGCAGCTCTACGGAATCGGTAATCCCCCCGATATTGAAGAATTTCTCCTTAACCCGGTGCGGGGTTTCCTGCAGTTTGAAACCGTCAATTCGTTTGTCTTCCACCGGATTGAGCACCCGTACCGCCAGCCGGTTGACCTGCCCGGCTTTCACCGCTGCCGTACTATCCAGGACAAAAGGCTCTTCCGCCCCCTCATGCATTCCCACATACTGGTCATTGACCCAGACCTCTCCCAGATAATCCACCGCATGAAACCGCAGCAGATACCGCCCATCGCGGCTGGGATGGGCGGGCACGTCGAATTCCCGCCAATACCAGGCTACCCCATGATAACCCGGCAAAGTATCCTGCATGACCCAGGGGACCTTGGTCTCTCTGGCATCCGCCGCTGGACCGTGAAACCACTGCTCTTCTTTCCCCTTATTGTCCGGATCCGGCGCCAGCAGCCAACTGCCGTCCAGCGACAAGACCTGCGGCGCCGCCGGACCGGCCTTGTCATCCGCCCCGGCGGAGAGGGACGAAATAAAGAAAACCCCCGCAATTACCAGTGCTGCTAAAATCCCTTTACCTGGCATGAAATGGCTCTCCTGCATACATCACAAGATATACAGTAGAGCGGAGTAAACCTGTATTCACTCCGCTCTACCCGCGAAAACGCAATGAAAAAAATTGGGAATCCTACTATTTAAAGAGGAAAGGTGTTAATATAATCAGGTTTTATCTCCACGATAATCACTTTATTTACCTTAACTCATTTAAACTCGAAACTACCATTATGGCTGAGTATTTTCCAGCCAATGGGTGGCCGTAATGGATAGATCTGCAAGATCCACCACACAATCCTCATTCAGGTCCCCAACGGGAATCGGATGACAACTATCGCCGCACTGATTGTCCTGTACATACACGGCCGTCACCGTCCGA
>JAKQBU010000072.1 GCA_029573975.1 Planctomycetota bacterium | reverse complement strand
TACGCAGTTTTGGCCATGGAGCGCGGCCATTCATGCGCAATTTTTAATAGCCGTCGTAGAGCAGTGATTGGGTAACACCGTTTTAACCAATTAATGAAGCGGCTGACAGGAGCATCGATAGGGTAAAACGCTCGCGGCGATCTGCTCCCTGTCCAGAGAACCATCGGCTTTAGACTCCGATGGTCTGGCGGAGGGATTGTTTGGCGCGGAAGAAGCGCAGGCGGGCCTGGAGGGGGTTACATTGCTGGCGATGGGCGATCTGCGCGTAGGTCATGTGCCGCCGGCAGCGCATGTCGATCAGTTGGCGGTGGGTTTCCTTTAAGGTGCCGATGGCAAGGTGCAGCTTATCCAGAGCTTCCTGATGGATGAGCTTCTGTAAAGCCGGGAGCTGGGATTGGCGAATCGCGAGCGGGCAGCCGTTTAGCTCGGAAAGCGGGATCGCCGCCCGGATTTTTTGGTTCCGGTAGTGCTGCTGTAACCTGTTCCAGGCAATGCGGTAAAGCCACGGCCAGAACTTTTCCGTTTTCTCCAGACGGGTGATATGCACGAGCATCGACAGGAGGGTATCCTGGGTGAGATCTTCGGCAAGCTCCGGATTCAGGGTGAGACGCAGGAAAAAGCCGTTGATACGCGGCTGGGCCAAAAGGGCCAGTTCGTTCCGGTGGCCCCGCCCGCCCTGCCGGGCCAGTTGAACCATGGTAAAAAATTCCGGATGCTCTGCCATGCCCATTTTTCCTGGGTATCTTTATCCTTCCTGAACCCGCCAGGCTGGGGGAACCAGTTCCGGGACCAGCCAGGGGCTTTTGCACTGGTGGCAGAGTTCCAGGTCCGGCCGGCGCATCTGCCCGCAATTCCGGCAACTCACCAGCACCATCTCCGGCCGCGTCAGCCGGTACGTGATATAGGCTGGGATGCCGAAAAAGATCACCATAATAATCCAGAACGTCTGCATATTCTTCGATAGCCCCACCTGCCGGGCGTTCTTCGACACCCGCCAGGCCAGAAAAAGCCCCAAAAGACCGGCAGGCAGGGAAAGGAATAATATTTCTGCCGTCTTTATCAGCTCTTCACCACTTCCAGAAATGATTCGGCCAATGGTGGTATCTGACAAAAAGAATAAGGCCCGGCGCGACGAAATCGCCTCAAACTCTCCGGCTGTGTAACAGGTAATCATATTCACCGCCAGCGGGTTCAAGGTCTCCACCAAAAATCTCGATACGGCATATAATACCGCGAAGGGGGATCGCGACAATTGGTAGGAAATAGGAATAACGGAAAAATCAACGGGTACCGAACTTGGCCTCATTTGGTTCTGGGCGACTCCTGCTTTTATCCTGGCCCCTCGATCATCAAACAAAGCGACAGCGATATTCTCTATATTCCGGTCCAGACAGGCAACGGCCAGCCCTTTATATTCCCTTTTATAAAACAGAAATTGTACCTCATATGCCAATAAATCCCTGGGGCGGACGCTTTGGGTCAGGGAACCATCGGTTCCCGTTACCATACTGCCCAGGTCGCCGGTAATTTCCAGTGTTTCCACATCCAGCTTCTCAATTCTGCCATTCTCGTTTAAAACCGGAATAAAATCGCCGGCATACACGCTTTGACAATATAAGGGTATGGGTACAGATTTAAGATTTTGTTCACCGCTTGGTAGTGAGGTTTGATTATCCTGCTGATCCAGATTAGCTTCTACTTTTCTATTTGTACTGTGTAAATTCATTTTCGTTCTTTAACTCTTAATGGAGCCAATAGGTTATGTCGCTCGTAATGATAGAATCGAGCCAGTTCTCTGCGTTTGCTTTTGCGTTCGACCCAACGTGCCGCCCATCCAGGAT
>JAKQBU010000010.1 GCA_029573975.1 Planctomycetota bacterium | reverse complement strand
CGTGTCGAATACCACCTGGTGTTTCTGCTGCGAAGCGATTGCCAGCGTCTGCGCATACAAAAGCGTCGAGACGATCTGCCGCGACGCCGAAGCGGCTTTCATATCATTGGTATCCCCCATCATGGGTATGACGATGGTTGCGGCAATCGCCAGAATCACGACCACCGTTAAAACCTCGGCCAGGGTAAATCCCCGCACTTTGGTTGGGCCGGTTTGAATCCTCATACTCACATTCAACTCGTTTATGGTTTTCTTCTTTCCAGGCGCACCCCGAGCACCGCGGGTAAACCTGCATGTTTCACACCCGGTGATTCCTTCTTTCCAGAGGGGTTGTTAGCTCTTATTTGGCAGCGGCAGGCACCGCGGGTACCGCCTTGGGGGCCGCTTTCTTCTTGGTTTCGGTCGGTTCCATAACCTGAACCTTCATACCGCCGGATACCAGGGTCTCCGAAATCCCCTGCAGATTTTCATTCACCTCTTTCAACTGGGCAATCACCTCGTCCAACTGCTGGCCGGAATCCGGAATCCCCGCCTGGGCGCTGTCGATCAGCGCCGGACTCTGGCACCACATCCCCACCGCCACCAGGCTCAGCAGCACGGCAATCACCGTCAATACGACCCGTGTATATTTATCTACTACTACCGTCATGGCCGTTTCTCCTAATTGAAAACATCCATTTTGGGAAAAAATACGTTTCTGACTGATTCTATCAGCGCATCGCCAGAATATTCATTATTTCTCAATAATCCAGATACGATACACCCAAACTATCGACTCCTACACAGTACGCCTTGAATACCACGGTACTGGGCTTGAACAGCCAGCCGTAATCCCCCTCCGCCGCCGTACCCGGTACTTCCTCATCGTTTCCCAGTATCAATACCGCCGATTTCTTGGTTATCGGATTTTCCGGCCAGACCCGCATGTAAGGCCCGAAATCGGCATCTGCATCGTCGGTGGTATCACCATATTGATCCGTTTTCTGCGTCATTTGGGCTACGAAATCCGCTTCCGTGGGTACTCCCGTGTCATCGCCGCCGGCATATCCCGGCGAAACATCAATGTGCTGGGCTCGATAAACTCCGATCTGGGTCCGTATCGCCCGCAGATTTTCCTTGAGCATGTTTTCCTTCGCTTCCGTGCTGGTATTGGAAAAACCGGCGATGACAATCCCCGCCAATATCCCCAATATGACCACTACGATAAGAAGTTCCACCAGCGTAAATCCCTTGCGGCCAAAGCCCTTCCTCCCGGATTTTGGCATTCTTACGATAGTTTCCATATCTTCACCTTTTTCTTTCGTCTTCACAGTAAACTGTGGGCCGTCCCATCCATCGTAAATTTTTTATCGTCCGCATAAATCACCCCGGTTATCGGATCAAAACACCAGTGGGCATACCCTCGGCCCGGATCCCGGCCATACCGCACCAGGGGATCCTTTTCCTCCGCAAACGGGTTGCGGGGAAAGGTATCGAAATAAGGCCCGAAATCCCCCCCCTCTTCATGCTGGGCCGTCGTTCCCGATGCCATCCGCTCAACAAAAAAATCCGCATCGGCCGGCTCGGTTCCGCTGCCGCACGGATATTCATTGAGATGTTCATTTTTGTATTTTTCCAACTGCATGCGGATATTCGCCAGATTGTTCACCAGCACCGGCTCCCGCTTATCCAGCGCCCCGTCGCTAAAACAAGGCATAAAATACTTGGAAATCACCACCAGCAACACCGCCAGAATCAAAATCTCCAGCAGGGTAAATCCCTTCCGTCGGATTTGTGAACTGGACCTACAAATGGATTTCAAAGTATTCATTGCCTGATTTTATTCCACGTTCAAATGTTGGCCCGGCAAAATTTCTTCTGCCGGGCCAAAATTTTCTACTTCAAAGTCTCACATCAGAATCCATAATCATTATGCTCTTACAGTTCGACGTGAAGTGTTACGTCATCTTGACATATACCACTATCATTC
>JAKQBU010000065.1 GCA_029573975.1 Planctomycetota bacterium | reverse complement strand
CTTTGTAACTATCGGTAAAACAAGGGGGATAGATTGGTTGGATAGAAAACGTCGTAAGGGATTTTTATTGATTAAACCGGACGGGATTTTGAATGGCGAGGGGATGGCGGGCAGCCTCAATGTGGCCGATGTAAATCTTTGTTATGAAGATACATAGGATACATCATTTTACGCCAACCAATCGAATTTGGTTCAAGGTTTATAGACGCTTCGGTTTTGAAAAAGGAATACTTGCAGAAAATGAAGCAAGGGAAACGGATTATAGGTCCTTGCGTTGCGTGAGCGTTTTTCTATACTGAGATTGTTATATATGGCAACCAGAAAGGAGCCTAATCGATGTTACAGGAAAAACTAACCGTGGTAGCGCAATTCAAGACTAAAAAAGGCAAGGAAGAGCAGGCCCGGCAGGTGCTGATGTCGCTGATCGCCCCGACGCGGGCGGAAAAGGGCTGTATTGATTATGTCCTGCATCAGGACCCGAAAGACCCAAGCCGGTTTCTGTTTTATGAGAACTGGACCAGCCAAGCGGCCCTGGATCAGCATATGAAGACGCCGCATCTGCAGAAGCTGGCGGCGCAGGCGGAAGAGTTGTTTGACGGGCCGATTGCGGTGTCCACGTGGAAGATAATAGGGTAACGCTTGACAACAGGAGCAGCAGGTATGCGGGATACGAAAAGGTATTTTCGGAAGGGGAGTTTTTTGTGGCTGGTGTGGCTGCTGGCGGGGATGTGTGCCGCCCAGACGGAAACCGTCAAGACACCCGATGCTGGAGAAGCAGTTCGGGTGGCGTGTATCGGGGATAGTATTACCTTTGGTGCTACGATAGACGATCCGCAGCAGAATGGCTATCCCGCACAATTGGGCAGGATGCTGGGAGAGGGCTGGGAGGTGCGCAACTTCGGCGTCAGCGGGCGGACGCTGCTGAACCGGGGGGATTACCCGTATCGGAATGAACCGGCTTTTCAGGAGGCGCTGTTGTTTGGGCCGCAGGTGGTGCTTATCAAGCTGGGGACCAATGATACCAAGCCGCAAAACTGGCAATATAAAGATGAGTTTGTGAACGATTATAAGCAGATGATCGGGGATTTTTCCGGATTGGCAAGCCGGCCCAGGATTTTTGCGTGTTATCCGGTGCCGGCCTATCCCGGACAGTGGGGGATCAGCGATAAACTAATCCGGGAGGAAGTGATCCCCCTGATTGACCAGGCGGCCCGGGAAACGGGGGTTGCGATACTTGATTTATATACGGCTCTCAACGGCAGGCCGGAGATGTTTCCGGACCAGGTTCATCCCAACGCCGCCGGGGCCGGGCTAATCGCCAAAACGATTTATGAGGTTCTTACCGATAAAAGGCCAATATTGCCGGTGGTGGAAGAGCCGTTTCCGGGAACCAAAAGTAACTGGTATGGCTTTACTAAATATGATTTTACCCCGGAAGATTACGCCTGTTGTGTCGTCACTCCCGCCGTAACCGCGGCGGGCAAGCCCTGGATCTGGCGGGCGCGGTTTTTCGGGCACGAGCCGCAGACGGATATTGCCCTGCTGGAGAGGGGATTTCACCTGGTGTATGCGGACGTGGCAGGGCTTTTCGGTTCTCCCGCGGCAGTGGAACGTTGGAATCACTTTTACCGGTTTTTGGTTGAAGAACATGGTTTTGCACCCAAGGCCGCTCTGGAAGGGATGAGCCGGGGCGGGCTGATTGTGTATAACTGGGCTGCCGCCAATCCGGACAAGGTGGCCTGTATCTATGCCGATGCCCCAGTCTGCGATTTTAAAAGCTGGCCAGGCGGGAAAGGGAAAAGCGCCGGCAGCCCGGAGGACTGGCAGCAGTGCCTGAAGGCGTATGGTCTTACCGAAGAGCAGGCGATGGCGTACCGGCATAATCCCATCGACAACCTGGCGTCCCTGGCGCAGGCGGGGGTTCCGCTGCTGCATGTCTGCGGGGAGGCGGATGAAGTGGTGCCGATGGAGGAGAATACCCGTATTCTGGAAAAGCGGTATCAGGAGCTGGGGGGAGTCATCACGGTTATTTCCAAGCCGGGGGTGGGGCATCATCCCCACAGCCTGCAGGATCCCCTGCCGATTGTGGATTTTATCCTGCTGCATACGCTGGGGCACGAGAGGAAAATTGAGGCTGCCTATCATATTCGAAGCGGACTCACGAATGCGAGGATTCGCTTTGAACGAGATAAGATGGGGCGGGTGGCGTTTATGGGGGGGTCGATTACGGAGGCGGAAGGATACCGGCCGCTGATCTGCCAGTCCCTTCAGCAGCGGTTTCCGGAAACAAAATTTGATTTTATCAACGCCGGGATTGCCTCCACCGACTCGACGCTGGGGGCGTTTCGTTTGGGCAGCGATGTTCTGGGCAAAGGATGGGTCGATTTGTTTTTTATCGAATTTGCGGTGAACGATTCCGGCAATGGCCGCAGTGAAACGGACAGTATTCGCGGCATGGAGGGTATTATCCGCCAGGCGCGGGACTATAATCCGACGATGGATATTATCGTACTGTACTTTTATGATCCGGCGAAACGGGCGGATATCAGTCGGGGGAAAACACCGGCGGTGATCGCTGCCCATGAAAAAGTAATGCAGCATTATGGCATTACCAGTATCGACCTGTCCAAAGAAGTAACTGACCGGATGAATGCCGGTGAGTTTGAGCAGGCCCAGTTTTCCGGCGATGGGGTGCATCCGGCTCCCCTGGGCTGCCAGATCTATGCCGATGCAGTGGGGCGAGTGCTGGGTATGATCTGGGGAAATCCTCTGCCGGCTGAAATTCCTATCAGAAATCATTCCGTGCCTGCTCCCTTGGACCCGTTGAATTACAGCCGGGGGCGGTTTGTCGATTTGAAGCAGGCGGAACTGGTCAGCGGCTGGGAGTATGTTCCATCGTGGAACGCCAGCGAAGGCCAGACCCGCAGCCAGTTTATCAATGTGCCCGTCCTTGAGGCCAGAGAACCAGGCGCAACCTTGAAACTCAAATTTACCGGTACTGCCATCGGCCTGCTGGAAGTGGCCGGGCCGGATGTGGGGATCACGGAATTCAGTATCGACGGCCAGCCGTTTCAAAAGCTGGATCAGTTCACCATCTGGAGTGATTATCTGCATATCCCCTGGGCGTATATGCTGGCGACGGACTTGACCTTCGGCGACCATGAAATCACGATTCGCACCACCGATCAAAAGAACGAAAAGAGCAAGGGTTTTGCCGCCCGCATCGAGCAATTTCTGGTGAACTAAAGTATTTCAATTTGACTTATGCGGTTATTGTTCAAATGGGATTTTGTAAAAGAGAGCGGCTGCGAATGTGGCAAAAAGTATCCATTATTGTGTTGATAGCAGCGATGAGTTGTGCAGGCGGATTTGGCAGCGAGTGTGTGGATTATGCATTATCCAGGCATTGCGACACCTGGACGCATCACCCCGTTTTTGGGGATGCATCGTTCGATGCTTTTGAGCGCCTGCCCGGGAATCCCGTCTGCCGCGGTACGGAAGAGTATCGATGGCCTGTTAATGGATCCTTGTTTCGGGATCCGGTCAGTCACGATTGGTTTTTGTATGTGGGGTGGTATCAGGATGGTTATAAAATTGGAAATGATTTGAGAAGCCACTGTATGGTGTATCGTTCAAAAGACCAAGGGCGAACGTGGCTGGAGATGGGAGAGCCGCTTGCAGGTATTGGCACACACCTGTTTGCGGGTGAAATATCACCCTTGTGGGATGCTCCGGACGTGGCGGTCTGCTATCATGGCGGCCGTTATCACATGAGTTTTGACTGGTGTACAAAAGGCACCACCTGGGAGAATATTTTATCGAAGAATGATCCGAAGGTGAATTCCGGCGCTGGATATGCAGTGGCGGATACCCCGGAAGGTCCTTTCAATCCGGTTGTGGCGATTTCCAACAATCGTGAGGCCTCGGTTTTATATGGAAAATTTAATCGCTATTATGGTTCCACTCTTTTGCCACGCGGTAATGATTGGATTGCCCTGACGCTGGTGGATTCGCGTCAGTACTTCGGCTGGGGTCTGGTTGGGCAAACGGCGCCCAAACCGGATGGTCCCTGGACGTCGCCCAAGCTGGTGCTTCATCCGCAACTGGACCGTTATTTCCCACCTTTGCTCGAATACTTTCCCGCCTTCCTACACGAGGGGTATATTTATTCCCCCGCTACATCTGTAGCCGGTAACCGTACTTATCAAGCGATTTTTCGTGCGCCCATGGAACAAGCGATGGATTCGGAGGCATGGGAATTGTACCAAGCGGGTTCCCTGTGGCATGCGGAACCCATCGAATCGGAATACGAAGGGATTTGGGGGCAAACTTTTTCGGGATTCATCGATGACGACGGCATATTCAACGTTATGTTCCCTTCGCGTGATGCTGACAACCGGGGTACGATCCATTTAGCCCGGCGGCCCTGGAATAAGCCCCTTCGTGAACGCGGTTTTGTGGTGAGCGGACATGTTGCGTCCGGTATGACGGTGCTTCGACACGATACCGTGCTCAAGCGGCTTGTTGTAAGCTTGAAAGTCCACGGCATGGTCCTGATCCTCTGGGACCATCAAGGCCCCTTCGGTGCCGACAAACCCAAGGCAGATTGCGGATTGCATCCTTTGATGCGCAGCCGGTTCAACGCCTTGCAGATTACAAAAGATACGTGGGCAATAATTCGCTATGACAACCATGGGAAGCAATCTGAGATAGCCAACGGAAAAATGACCGAATCAACGCAATATGAAGTGGATATACGGATAAATGACAGATTGCTGCAATTGACGTTGAACGGCAAGAATTGTTGGGAGGGGCCGTTTGAGTCGGGAAAGGGACGAATCGGTGTCTGGACCGAACCGCGCAGCCACGCCGCCGTAGAATCGTTTGTAGTGAATGGTACGGTGGAGGAAACCGCCATGGCTTTCCTCCATACCGAAGCGATCCTGGGTGCGGCCCAGAGTATGGAAGACTGGGAGAAGGTCGAAAGCCCAGCCTTTCGTTATGGTGAAGGAGTGGTGTCGAAATCCGCCGGGGTGGAAGTAAAATGGAATTTTATCGGCACAGGATTTGCGCTTTGGGCACCGACCGGCCCCGATTATGGGCGGGGTGAGCTATGGCTCAATGGGGAGCGATTGGCCGAGATCAATTTTAATACCAAACAGCCATCGAACTCCTGCGTGATATACGAGAAACACGGTTTACCCGTGGGAGGTTACGGGCTTAAACTCAAACGGCTTGAAGGTTGCATACCGGTCGATGTGCTGGAGGCCTTTTCGGGGATACCGGCGAATGGAGGATAAGAATCACGGGCCGTACAGCGGCCTGGGCTATCAGACCCCCGCCGCTCTTGCGGCTTTGTGTATCGCTTCCGCTACAACCCTCTACGAAAGGAAAAGTGGATTACTCTCTAATAGAAGGTAGTACATAAATATATGGCTAATGGAAAATTAAAAATAGCGACTTGTCAGTTTGCCGTAGGGGCGTCCATCGGGCGGAATGGGGTGAGGATCCGCCAATTTATGCAGCAGGCCAAATGCGGCAGGGTGGATATCGTACATTTTTCGGAATGTGCCCTGAGCGGCTATGCGGGGGTGGACATTGAATCGACCGCTACTATCGACTGGGAGCTTTTGCGGCAGGAAACGGAGGGAATCCTGGCTCTGGCGAAGAAATTACGACTCTGGGTGGTGCTGGGCAGCACCCATCGGCTCACGGGGACGCATAAGCCGCACAACTGTCTCTATCTGATCAGCCCCGGCGGCGAGATAGTTGATCGTTATGACAAGCGGTTCTGTATGAAACGCGACATGGCCCACTATGCACCGGGTAATCATTTTGTGTTTTTCACCATCAATGGTATTAAGTGTTCGCTACTGATTTGTTTCGATGTGCGGTTTCCGGAATTATACCGGGAAATGCGAAAACAGAAGGTGGACTGTATTTTTCAGTCATTTCACAATGCCCGGCAATCTGGCCGCACCGTTCACACCGATATTATGCGGCAATCCATGCAGTGCCGGGCCGCCACCGATTTTTTCTGGGTGAGCATGGCCAATTCCAGCGCCTTTTATAGTGCCTACCCTTCCTGTTTCATCCAGCCGGATGGGAAAATCGTGCAGCAGTTAAAATTTCATCAGCCCGGTATTATGTTCAATATCGTGGATTTGGGGCAACGCTTTTATGATCCCATGGCCCCGTACCGCAAGCTGGCGATGCGCGGGCGGCTCGATAACGGTCCCAAACTCCGTGATGGCCGCTCCCGCAGCCGGACTATCCTGTAGCCTTATCGTGCTTCGATCAGGCGAATCTCCAGCGGCTGCAACTCCATCGTTTCCGCCGCGAGGCTCTTCCCGGTAATCAGGTTTACGGCATTCGTGAGATTCCAGGCGGATCGGCAACGGATTTGTGCCGGTTTTCGCGAATGGTTCAGTACATAAAATAATTTACGCTCTCCTGCGCTAACACTGCGGACTTCGATTCCCCATTGCTCCACACTTACCAGCGGGGAGAGTTTAAGAGCGGTTTTCGTATCGTACACCATTTTCCAGAGTTCCATTGGAGTTTTATCCGGCGGGCAATGGAATATCGTGCCGCCGGTTTTTTCAAAGGCGGATAGACGCTGTTCCATCTCCGGGCTAAGCTGAGTTCCTTCCGGGATTACCAATAACTGGTAATCCGCCAGGGCGCCGCCCAATATACGCTTTTCCGTTACTACGGCGATATCCAGGTCCTGGAAGAGGCAGGCCTGATAGGCATCCTCGATGTGAACACCGCCGAAGAAAAGGGCGATGGGGCCATGCTGGCGCTGAAAGGCCTGAACCTCCGGCCCCAGCCGCAGGAAATCCAGAGCACAGCGGCCCAGTGCCTCTACGCCGTTGGCGTGCCAATACAGGCTGACATCATCCACTCGGTCAAACACCCAGCAGGAGGTCATATCGCGGCCATGCAAAACCAGCCCCCATAAGGCGGCGGTAAAATAGGAAGCTGGGGTGGGAAACAGTCCGTCGCTGATATGATATTCCCCATCGAGAATCGGATGATCCGGCTGTAACGTGCGGTAATAGTCATGACGCAAAAAAGGCCAGGTGAAGTCCGCCGCCAGCCGGCCCGTCC
>JAKQBU010000062.1 GCA_029573975.1 Planctomycetota bacterium | reverse complement strand
GCGTGCGGCCCGTGAGCTTGGCGGCCAGGATGTGACGGAGGCGCTGGCCGAGGAACTGGCCCGTTTGAGTCCGGACCGCAGTGCCCTGGTGTTATTGGCTCTGGCGGATCGCACGGATGCGGCGGTGCTGCCGATTGTTCTGCGGGAAGCCAAAGATGGCGCGAAAGAGCTGCGTATCGCGGCCCTGCAAATCCTGAATCGGCTGGGTGATGTTTCGTGTGTTCCGATCCTGCTGGGGGCGGCGGCGGAGAACGATGCGGAGCTGGAACAGGCAGCGATGGAAACGCTGCTCAGACTGCCTGGTAACGAGGTGGATGCCGATTTGACCGCCCGCCTACCGTCGGCACAGGGCAAGTTGAAACGGGTGCTGATCCAGTTGGCTGGCCAGCGGCAGATCGACGGGGCACTGGCGGCCGTGGTTCCAGGCTTGCAGGACGGCGATGCCGGGATACGCCGCGCGGCCCTGCAAACCGTGGGCATCCTCGGGCAGGACCCGCAAGCGGGTGATCTGGTTCAGATGCTGCTGAAAACGCAGAATGCCGGGGACCGAGCGGCTGTCGAAAAGGCCCTGCTGGCGATTTGCGGCCGCTGCGGATTAAAGTGTATCCCTCCTTTGGAACCTCTGGCCCGGAGTTCGGATCCCGGGCTCCGTATCATCGGACTGCATGCGTTTGCGATTATCGGCGGTCCGAATGCTCTGGCGTCTCTGAAATCCGCTATGGCCGGCCCTGATTCTGCGGTACAGGATGAGGCGGTTCGAATTCTATCCACCTGGCCGAACAGTTGGCCGCAGGATGATGAGGCGGGAGAAGCCTTGCTGGCAGCCGTTACCTCGGCGGATAAGCTGGCCCACCAGGTGCTGGGGATGCGCGGTTATCTTCAGTACCTGCGCGGCACGACCAAACTGAATCACGAACAGAAGGCGGTCCGGGTGGAAGAGGTGCAATCCTACATCAAGCGGGCCGAAGAGAGGCATCAGGCCGTTGCGGTTTTGGGGGAAGCGCCGAGCGCCAAGGCGCTGGAGCTATTAACGGCGTTCGCTGAGGATCCGGCGGTCGCCGAGGAAGCGTATGCGGCCATGGTCCAGATTGCCGGCCAGGATATCGGCGGGATTTCCAGCGAGCAGCGCCGGCAGGTGCTGCAGCAGGTGATTGAGAAATCCAGGAATGAGGGTATTCAGCAGAAAGCCCGGGAAGTTCTGGGTGCGGTTCCGTAAGCGGCCGCAAGGAGAAAACCCGCGCAGGCGGCCGCTTGAAACTGCCCCTTATTTCATTGGTCCCGTGGAGTTTGAAATCTCAATTCCAGGGTGTAACACGGGAATTTCATAAACGGCCCGGCGGAAGAACGAAATGCAATCTAAAACGGCCTTATTTCCGAGGTGGGGCCGATAAAATAAATTTTGAGGGAATTGGCTGTATAACAGCTACAAATTACCCAGATTGCCAGGAAAAAATTGTGGGTTTCATGGCCTTTTCCGGATTTATATTTTACACTTAGTAAATATATTGAAGGGAGCAGCTATGAATTTGAATGAACCGCTTATTGCGATTGAATATGCCGGCAGCGCCACGGTGGTGACGCTATTACCGCAGGAACTGCTGGATGGATCTCTGATCGTGAGGCTGCGAGAGACGCTCTATCCGCTGGCGGACGAGGCGGGGGTGAATCTGATTATGGATTTTTCGCAGGTGAAGTCGCTGTCGTCGTCGGCGCTGGGCTATCTGATGGAGGTGAAGAAGCAGGTCGAACAGCGGCAGGGGCGTTTTCTAATCTGCGGGGTGAAAAGCAAGGTAATCAATACGCCGGAGGACCGGTATATCAACGAGATATTCAAGGTGGCGCGGCTGGACACGTTTTTCGAGATCTGTGAGGGGATTCCCGAAGCGCTGCGGCGGCTGGAGAGTCCGT
>JAKQBU010000060.1 GCA_029573975.1 Planctomycetota bacterium | reverse complement strand
TTCCCCGAGGCGGCCGTAAATGCTGCGCCGAAATAATCAGAACTCCCGTTATGTCCTTTCCCGAAATCTCCCTGGATGCCGAAATTCTTGCTGAGATTGGAAAAGAGCAAATCATGTGCCGAACACTATTGAACAAAACATAGGTAAAAGTGAATGGTATTGTCTCGTAGCAATATAATAGTTATCAGTTATTGGTTATCAGTTATCAGTTATCAGTAAAGAGGGGGATGGAATGAAGGATATTAGCTATGTTTCCCATATTGACAATGGCAAAATAGGGTGTATGGTTAATTTATAAATTCTAATATCTATCCCGAAGTACATCGGGACTAAACAAGGTCAAAATTACAAAAATAGGAATTTCAAAACAAATAAAAATGACAAAGCAAAAATCAAAAATTGGAAGAGAAGAATTTTGAACAGAAGGCAACGAAGATCGCAAAGGCTGGGGTGGGGGAAAAAGGGAAAGAGGCCGGCCACGAAAGAGGGCAGAAAAGAAGAATGCCCCCTTTCCCATTTGCCGATCCTGGGGTATGACTGTACAATCGGATAGGAAAATTCCTTGGTACCTGACCAACCGAAAGGATCGAGCTATGAAACAGAAGATCGCAGGCTGGATGGTGTTGGTTTTATGTTGTCTGGCTCTGGGTATCTGGCAAAGAAACAATCTGAGGATCATAGGACGGGAATATTCCTCACTCCTTTGCCACTTTGAATCTACAGAGGGCGGGCTGCGTCCCAAGAGACATCTGATCAAGCCGGCCGTTGCCCAGGCAGATCCAGAGGCAACCGCTATTGCGGAGATGATCCTGGCTGACTATGAGGACCCAGAGCGTATTGATTTCCTTGCGGATCAGGCTACCCGGCATCCGAATAGCGAATTTATCCTGTTTGATCTTGCCGGGCGGCTGCTGCAATATGAGAACACTGTCGATCCTCAAATTCCCCTGCATTTGGCGGATAGGCTTATCAAGCTGGATCCGGAGAATGCGATGTACCATTATCTAAGGGCTGCGGCTCTGTGGAGAGACAGGACAGGTTCTGACATCACCGCAGTTCTGAATGAGATGGAGTATGCCGCCCAGTGTCCACGATATGAATTTCCTGATCAGGATTATGTCCGGCGCGCTATCCAAATAGCCGAGAAGGCTAAACTAAGCGGGATTCTGGTACATCGTCTGAATGAACCCTATTTTGTAAATACCTTCAGCTATACACTGAGAAAGGATTTGCTGAACCAGGCTCAGGCTGCTTTTTCGGATGGGGACTATAATCTGGCTTTCCGGATTGATGATGCCGTACATGATATGATCTACCAGCAAGCAACCTATGGAAATAATCTGTCTATGGGTCCCTTTTACCGACCGGGTATGAACACGTCCCTTTTTGGTTACTGGTTTTTTCCCCAGGAATTGGAACTGCAACGAGCGGTCCTTTCTCCCGAAAAAGCCCGGCAGAATCGATTGGAATTATGTGCCTTCGCAATGGCAACCCAGCCGAATGTGGACCGGCCAAACCAGACCAGGCAAACGAAAACTCTCGATTCGGCTGTTTATGCGGTAGGTCCAGCGATTTACGCCGGCCGGATGTTATTCATCCACTTTCTCATCTGGCTGCTGCTGACGATTCTAATCCTTTGGCGCGGGTATATACCCGGCAAGGTAAAATGGACCGCCATAGCCGGGTATATTGTGATCAGCATTGTTTATTTCTGCCTGATCCAAAGTTTGATTTTGAGTTCACACCAGTCCTTTCTAACCTGCTGTTACACCGTTTTAGATCCCCTGGTATTCCAGTGGCTGGGCTGGGATAGCATAACGGATGATCCCGAGTTTGTCCGTACGCTACTGCTCGGTTCCTTGCCGGTCATCCTGGTTCTGGGACTGATCCTTTATATTTTCAAAAAGTTTTGGGCACCCTTTTTTACCTGGCTGCACAGGATTTTTTGGCGGATTCTGGTGCCAATCTGGTTTCTAGTTTGCCTTGCAGTATTGACTATCGGCTACGATTATCTCCGATATCTTCCCCTGCTGTTGTTTATTGTTATAATGACCCTGGCCTGCACTTTGACCCAATTTCTTACCCCTGGGAAGAGCGTGGGGATGAGTAATGCGACTGAAAGAGACTGTTTGCGATCCCGGATGTGGCAGTTCACCGGGGCTTGCATGATTCTATATGGGATACTGTTGGTATTGCTAGCCTCGCCGGTGGCCCGGTGGATTACGATCTATATCCAACACTATGCCAAATCAATCTCAGAACCCTATTCGATTTCATTACCTCCGGCCGATACCACCACGTATCAGCAGGTTTTGCAGCAGTTGGACCAGGAGAACCTCCGCAAAATGGAAGCCGGGTATTTGCTGGGCCTGATTATGCCGGAGGATTTACCTGCGGTCTTAGGAAAACTGAAAAACAGAGAATTTACTGCAATCGATGAACTTGGCCAATGGTTTATGTTTTCAAAAACCCCTCAAGATTATAAGAAAAAAGCGGAATGGGCCAAAAAATGGCAGGACCAGGATCTCTTGCATGCCATGCAATATGGCGGCCGGGATACGGTTGAGGTTCTGACTGGTTTTCTGAGCGAGCCTGAAAGCGACAGGGCCCTGCTGGCCCGGGCGAAACTGGCGGATCCAACCATAAAAGACAAGCTGGAAATCCTATGGCAATCCTGTCTTTCCAGCCGGTCCCATCCAGAAACCACCGAGCCAAAGTTTTGGGAAATGGGCCGTACGAACAATAACCGTTTTCTGCACAATCCCATTTTCACCAGAGATATTCTAATAGGACTGGCCTGTGTATGTAAACCAGATGAAGCCGTCCAGCGGTTTACCGAGTTTATTCAGAGTGATCCCAATGAATTGTTGAATCGCAGCAATATCCTCCGGGATGGAGTAAAACTACTGCCATCCAGCCAGGCGGTTCGGGTGATGGAAAACTACCTGTCCGCCATCCAGAACCTGCGGAACAGCGAAACGGAAACGTCGTATCATGACCTTACCCAAACGCTTATTGAGGAATTGAATGCATATAGTATATTCTCTGATTGCCGGGGTGACAGGGAATTGGCAGAGGCTTTTTTTCAAATCCAGCTACAAGCCGCAGAACGGATTGAATTTCCAATTGAATTGGTTGTATCTCCTTATTTTACCGAAGAATCGATTCCGCTTCTCAGGAAAGGATTGGCCAGCAGGAATGAAAAGATACGAGCCTGGTCTGTTTGGCAGTTGCGAAAACTAGACTACCCATGGGAGAAGGCTGAGCAGGAGAAAATATGCAGGGATAGCAGCTGGAGAGTACGGGCAAATGCCGTACTGGCGGGAAAAGACGGCATAGGTATTTTTGCCAAAGACGATAAAAATGGTTTGGTCAGACTGGCTGCCGATTTTGCAATCAATCCAGAGACGAAAAAGGGAAGGAGCCAAACTAATCAGTGAATAAGCGGGAAGGGATTTATCTTGGGGATGAAAATCCGGATTGCACTCGAGGCCGATCTGCCAAATCCTGGACTTCCTTTCGCATAAACGAAAAAGAGCGATGCCCCCGCGATAACTCTATGGATCATCCTACAGGCATCACTCTTTTTTTTCGCGCAAATGGAGCCGCACGCGGATCCCCCGGTCCTTCGGCTCCTGATTTTCCATCTCGTCGATCTGCCCGCCGTCGTCCACCCGGTTTTCTCCCACGCTGTAAATCACATACGCCTGGGGTCCCGGCTGATAGATCAGTGATTGGCCGCTGAACGGATCCTGCGGAATCGGCTCTCCCAACCGCCCCGCCAATTCCTCCAGCGAATCCGGAACCCGCCCCTCCCTCAGCCGAAACCGTTCCACCATCACCGCCAACTGGCAGCAAAGATTGGTAACCTTTTTTCGGCCAGACACTTCTGCGATTAACTTTATTGAAATAGAGGAAAAAACGGGATCCTTATCATCGAAAAACAACCGGACGGCATCCGACTCATCCAATATTATCGGATACGGTTTCTGAGCGGCGGCAACTATTTGCGCCATATCTTGTAGATAATGCACAAAGTCCCGACGGCGTAAGGTACGGATGCGAATATCTTGAATACTTACATCCCATACGCTGCCATAAAACCGATGATCTATTAATTCCTTAAGAGTGCCTTCATCAAAATACATAAACAATTCCTGCATGACCCAAATACGTTCTCCCAGCATGGCACGATATGAAAGATCCGACGGGTCCGTTTCCAATAATATTTTTTGCAGCCTTTCCAGCGAAACCATATCCGGATGGCACCACTCCAGAAATGATATTACATCCGTATAGACTAAACCCTCTAATGCCCTACGCACAAGAAGAGTAACCAACATGGGCTGGAAATCATAAATTCGTACAAAACGAATTTCGGATACAATCGAGTCAACCGCCCGCTCTGCCGCCCTTTGTAAAATCAGATATTTTGTCCTAACCGAAAGCAATCTCATACAATGTCTCGACTCTGCTAAATCGGACGGGATTTGATGAGAATCAAGATTGCATTTTGCCGGATATTCACAGCACGATAAAGGACTGGCCTGGTCAGCCAATTGAAAAACCTGCTCATTTTTCTTCAGTAAATTTTCGGTCGTCTGGAGTATATCTGCGGAAATAACATCATCGGTTGCTTGTTCCAATTTTTTACCATACATTTCCAGCAAATAGGAAATCAGGCTGGTATTTCTTTTTTGATATGCCATGCGGTCAGTAGCAGAGACCTTTACATCGTTAAATTTATCAGATTCTTCTGTCTCTTCATCTACGAACAACGCCAGGGCAGCTTCATAGTAAGGAGCGGCGTTGATAGGATTTGCTCCGTTCGATTCAGGCGAACTCTTATAGCTTTCCGCCAACTCCTGGAAACTCAGCGGCTCACCGGCTTCGGCGATTTTCCGGATTTCCCGCCGCAGGTCGCTGGAGATTTTCCGATTCCATACCCAACGTACCGCCTCGTTCCCCAGGAACAAAATTCCGATCACCGCAAAAACCGCACTGATCTTCCACCACCAGGACACCTTTTTGTCACTCATTTTTTGTACCCCTTATGCTTCATTAAATACCGGATAAACGATCCCAGGCCGGAAAATTTGTATTGGTCGTCCACATAATGCTCGATCACATAGAAAACGAAATAGTAAAACCGGGCGGAACACCAGATCACGGCCACCAGCAGCAGTGCCACTTTCCACTGTGGATGCTCCAGCAGAATGATCGAGGCCGACAGGAGTACTCCCGCCAAAAACAGAAAACCCTTCAGATAAATCAGCTTCCGATTCGCCAAATCCGCCATAAGCCGCTCCGGTTTAAACTTTAAAACCGCTATTTCCTAGCCATCCGCAGTCCCATCAACACGATTTGCCGCATTATAATTAAAAAATCTGCCGATGGGGAGAAAAATTTTACCGGCAACTTGCGAAAAACGAATTTTTTTGATAGTAAAAAAACATGCCCACGCTTCTGTGGGCATGCGCAATTCAATTGCTTTTACAACAAATTCAATTTTTATTTCACCGAAAACTTATACACGGTCTGGGAAGAATATTTTTCGCCGGGGCGCAAAACGGTGGAGGGGAAGTCCGGGTGATTCGGAGAGTCGGGATAATGCTGGGTCTCCAGGCAGAGGGCGTTGCGATGGTTATACACCTTGCCGCCTTTGCCCTTGTGCTTGCCGTCCAGGAAATTGCCCGAATAGAACTGCACACCCGGCTCGGTGGTTAACACTTCCATGAAGCGGCCGCTGACCGGCTCATGCAGAGTGATGACTTTCGTCAGCGAATGGTCTTTTTTGTTCAGCACCCAGTTATGGTCGTAGCCGCCGCCAAAGGCAATCTGTTCATCCTCCTTCTGATCAATTCGTGCCCCGATGGCCATCGGCTGGGTAAAGTCCATCGGCGTCCCCTGCACCGGCCGCAGCTCACCGGTCGGGATCAGGCCCTTGTCCACCACTGTGAACCGGTCCGCATCGATCTTCAGCACATGCCCCAGGATCGTCCCGCTGCCCTGGCCGGCCAGATTGAAATAGCTGTGGTTGGTCAGGTTCACCGGTGTGGCCTTATCCGTCACGGCGGCATACTCGATGGAAAGCTCATTGGCGGTGGTCAGATAGTAGGTTACGGTTACATCCAGATTGCCCGGATAGCCCTCCTCGCCATCCTGGCTCCGATAGGTCAGCTTCACACCGGTCGCATTTTTCTTCTGCACCGGTTCGCTCTTCCAGACCACCTTATCAAAGCCCTGGAGGCCGCCGTGCAGGTGATTGCCGTTGTTATTCGTCGCCAGCGTATATTCCACGCCGTCCAGGGTGAATTTGCCCCCGGCGATCCGGTTGCCGTACCGCCCTACCACATTGCCGAAATAGCTGTCGTTATACTGGATGTAGTCTTCCAGGGTATCGAATCCCTGCACCACATCCGCCATCCGGCCCTGCCGGTCCGGTACCCACAGGGAGACAACCGTCGCCCCATAATTGGTAACGGTCATCTTCATACCGTTGGCATTGGTTAACGTATAAAGAAATACCTCCTGTCCGTCCACCCTTCCGAATGTTTCTTCTACCATCTGCAATTTTCCTTTAGTGCCTTTCTGATCTGTCGATCCGCAACCTGCCAAAACCACTGCCAGCAACAACACACTGAACCATCGGGTCGTTTTTGTCATCGTTTTTTTCCTTTCTTAAAATAAATATTACATCAAACCCTCAAATAACTTGACTCCATCGGTAACACTGCAAATATGTACCGCAAATTTGTCAGCATAGTCCGGATGGCTGCGCGGATAGGCCGTGGCCACCGCCTGCTGGAGGGGTTCCACCGCCTCTGCCCGCACCAGCGCCCCGGCCGCCCCCTTGTCGCCGCCGCCCAGCATCCGTTCGCCCAGCACTCCATCCACCGTCCGGGCGATATCGCACATCGTCTCCAGCTCCGGTCCCGAAATGGCATAGTCATCCCGCAGGCCGATGCCATCCGCGCGGAAGATCGAGCCGATCTTCTCCACCGCGCCGGCCTTCCAGGCCGCCAGCATTTCATAAAACCGCTTTTGCGCCTTATAGATATACGTAAGGCGATCACAGAGATGCGGATGGGTTGGCTGGAAAGCCCGCAAGAGTTTATGATACAACTCGTCCTGTTTTACATCCGCCAGGCAGCGAATGGTAAATCCCTTCGCCTGTGCCATCTTCACCAACTGCTCGCATTCGGCCCGGCGAACCTTATAGGTTGATTTTTCCAGGCCCGGCCGCATGGTACCGGTGTCCATACTCACGATCCGGAAATCCGCCGCCCCCGCTCCCAGCGGGACATATTCGATAGAGCGGGTGGCCGGATTATAATGCGTTCCCATGCCGGCTTTGGCAAAATAGATCATGATCTGGTCGAGCTGGCCGCAGGGCGAGCCGATGTACTCATTTTCCACCGCCTGGGCCATGTCGATAATCTGGAAGTCATCCACGCCCTCGATGCCGTTGACTTCAAAGAGGGTCAAAATCAGGTTGAGGGTCAGCGAGGCGGAGCGGCTCATCCCGCCGCCGGGTATGTTGCCGTACAGCACGGCGTCCAAGCCGCGGGAAATGTCGAAACCTTCCTTCCGCAGAATATGCACCACGCCATAGGGGAAACGCGCCCAGGAATCCTGCACCGTTCGCGGCGGTGGAACCTGTTCCGGCTGGAAGGAAACGATGCCATCGTCGGGGAAATTCCCGCTGTAGAGCCGGATCGTCCCGCTGTCGTTGGGCTTGTACCCCAGCCAGATGAAGCGGTCGGTGCCGACACCGAACAGTTCCGTCCCGTTGTAATCGCCGTGCTCCACGCCCAGGCAAAAGCGGGAGGAGGTCCGGCGGATCCGTCCGCCGGATACTTGAAGACCTTGTTCCGCGGCAAGGTTTTTCAGGCATTTTGCCGCCTGTTGATCGCTACTGCTATTCAAAATCATCCTCCTGTTATTTGGCAATGCCGATCGGGCTGAAGATCGCGTACAAAATCAGCGTTACGATCACTACCACCACGCCGGCCGCCAAAGCTCCCTTCGAGGAATGAAGCTCGATCTTCGTGTTGGTCTTGAATTCCACCGGCTGGGGCAGCGGTTTCAACACGGTAATGACCGCCATGATTACCAGGCACAGGGCGAAACAGATCGCCATCCGATTTAAAAACTGAATGGAAGGTGCCTGGAACTTGAGCACACCATAGGCCACGATACTGGTCAGCAAGCCGACCACTCCGGAAAACCGCGGGGCCTTATGCACGGCCAGCCCGAAGATGAACACCGCCAGGATGCCCGGCGAAATAAAGCCCTGGCTTTCCTGGATAATCGTGAAAATGCTGTGGCTGAATTTCGGGTTGCCCAGCGCCGGGGCCAGAGAAACGGCAATGATCGAGAAGAACACCACGGCAATCCGGCCCAGCAGGACGATGGTTTTCTGGCTGGCCCTGGGATTGATATACCGGGTAAATATGTCCATGGTGAAAATCGTCGAGGCCGCATTGAGCATGGCCGCCAGGGAGCTGACGATGGCCCCCAGCAGGGCCGCCAGGACAAAGCCGACCAGCCCGGTATTGCGGGGAATGACCCGGCTGAGGAGCTGGCCCAGCGCCGAATCGTATTTAAAGGCAATGAATTTTTCGGTACTGGTCGCAGCGCCGGCAGCGCGGGCCGCTTCTTCGGTTGCCTGATTGTAAACTTTCAATTCCTCCGCCCAGGCGGGAAACACGTGCTGCCACGACTTGTCATCCGATTTAAACAGGGTGTATGGATTCACTTTGTGCTGGTCATATTGCGCTTTGGTTAACGGCAGTACAAAATGATTTTTCGTTTTTGCCGCCTTAACACCTGCCTCATCCGCAAAAATTGCCAGCAGAAATCTCCCCTCCCCCCATACCGAAATCTCCGCCTCGCTGGGCGATTCCGCCACCTGGACCAGTTGCGTGGCTGGATTGGCCTGGTAGTATTTGGCGACTATCGGTGCGTTATCCGCTACCGCCCTCGACCGCATCTCCGTCGAGAACAGATTGAAGGCGATGATGCCGGGAATCACAATCACAAATGGAATCAGCAGTTTCATAAACGCGGCAAAAACGATACCCTTTTGCCCCTGGGCCAGCGACGCCGATCCCAGCGTCCGCTGGGTGATGTACTGGTTCAGGCCCCAATAGTAAAAATTGGGGATCCACAAACCCAGCAGCAGCGCCGTCCAGGGCAGCACCGCATCATCTTTCGGCAAAAACATGTTCAGGCGGACCTTGTTGATATCCAGAAACCGATCCATGATGGACTGGTCCTGGGTGAAGGTCTTTACCGCCACGGCGCCCGTGGTGACATCCTCAATATAGGCCGCCTCCGAAACGCCGCCCAGCATCTGGAAGGCAAAGATCATAATCATTGCCCCGCCCAAGATCAGCGCGCTGCCCTGGATCAGATCAGCCCAGGCACACGCCTTCAAGCCGCCGGCCGCCACATACGCCATCGCGATGATTCCGATCACCAGCGAAGCCAGTTGCAGCGAAGGGACAAACTTCAACTGCATCTCACCGGCCATGGTATTGATGGTCAGCGCCCCTGAGTACGTTACCGCGCCCAGCAGCAGCATGTAAATCAGCAGCATACTCACCGCCATAATCACCCGTGCGCCCTGATTGTAGCGGTACTCCAGAAATTCCGGCATGGTGTAAATGCCCGCCTTGAGAAAATAGGGCAGAAAACAGAACGCCACCACCACCAGGGTGATGGCCGCCATCCATTCATAGCTGGCGATTGCCAGGCCGACGTGGCTGGCCGCGTTGCCGCTCATACCGACAAACTGCTCCGACGAGATGTTCGCCGCAATCAGGGAAAAACCGATCAGCGGCCAGACCAGGCTGCGGCCCGCCAGAAAATAATCTTCGCCGGTCTTTCCCTCCTTGCGGCTCTTGTACATACTCACCCCCAGCACCAGGGCTACAAACGCCACAAACACTACGACATCGAGCATTCCGATTCCCATATTTTGTTTCCTTAAAAGTAATGATTGAATGCGATTTCGAAACCTTCTTACTCCACCAGAATCGCCAGATCTATAAATTGACCGCCCCCATTCTGGTGGCAATAAACGGCAATCGTGTTCTCCCCCGCCTGCATGGAGTCCCGCAGCGGCCCGGTAATATCAAAAAATTCGTATCGGTCATTCCAATCCTTATGACTCCAGATTTTCGTGCCGTTCACATAGACTTCGGTGTCATCGTCATAATGGATAATCAACGCGGCTGCATCGAAATCCACGGTATCGCAGGTGAACGTCTGCCGCAAATAGATATCCGCGGTATTCCAGGGTGTCTGTATATACTGGTCCGAACCGCCTTTCTGCCCAAACCCGGCCTTGCCAACCTTCCAGGCCGCATCATCAAAATCCTTTTGCTGCCAGTCCCCTTCCGGCTGATCCGTCGTATAGTGCCAGAGATGCGAAAAGTCTTTATCCGGATTGGCGCCCACCAATACCATCCAGTTCGTCACTTTTTTCTGCTCCCCTTGCAAAGGAGGATCTATCTCATACTGAGCCGTGCGACTATTGATCGCATGCAATTTGGCGGCATCAAACTTGGGAGTCCGGTCATAATAGTAGATCCCATTTCTCTCCTGCTCGATATCCGTCAACTGTGTATAACAAAATCCAAACATATACCGGTTATCCAGCAAGGCATTGGTCAGTCCTTCATAACGGGCGTAAAACTCCTCAAGTGTTTTGGGGCTGTTACCATATCCCCAGGCTTCCGCCCCTTCCGAAAACCAGCCGATTCCGCCATATTCACTGATAAAATAGGGTATATTGACAGGAATGATGGAACCATAACGTCCAGGCATTGGCTGACAGCGAAACATATTCTCATAACGGCTTCGGAAGGAATCCGGATTTTGATCGTAATCGTGACAATCCAAAACTTCCGGATTCGCGATCGTATGGCTCCAACCACTGGTTTCTATAACAGGCCTCGTTGGATCAATAATCCGTGTTAGTGCAACCACTGTTTGCTGTAGTTCACCTGCCTCTGGTGATGATTCATTAAATGGACACCAGCCAATCAAGCTGGGATGATTACGGTCGCGGCGAACAATTTCCTGCCATTCCTCAATCATCGGAGCATTGATTTTGGGATTTCCATAATGCAAACCACAGTTGGGAAACTCCCCCCACACCAGGTAGCCCAGTTTGTCTGCCCAGTATAAAAACCGCGGCTCGAATACTTTCTGGTGCAGACGTGCGCCGTTGAAGCCGACCGCCTGGGATAGTTCAATATCCCGTTTTAGATCCGCATCACTGGGGGCCGTCCAGATCCCATCCGGATAAAAACCCTGATCCAGTACTGCGCGCTGGAAAACCGGTTTATCATTAATCAGAATCGCGGCCCCTTCAATCGTAACTTTCCGCAAACCAAAGTAACCGGCAACCTGATCGACCACATCCGACCCGCGCGTCAGGGTCAGTTCCAGATCATACAGAAAAGGATCCTCCGGCGACCAGAGACGTTTCTGAGACAAATCCAGTACCAACTGCCCATTCCGCCATGCGGCCGGCATTTGCTCATTCCCCACCTCTTTGCCCTCCGCCCGGGCACGGGCGGTTATGGCCAAGCCATTACTCGGGCCGTCAATCTCCACTTGTATCAAAACACGTGAATGATCCGGATCGACCGTCAGGCAAAAATCGCTGATATACGAAGAACCCACCCCTTCCAGATAGACACTCTGCCAGATTCCGGTCGTTCGGGTATAAAGGCATCCAAAACTTTCCCGCTTAGGACTTTGTTTACCGCACGGCTGCAAGCCGGAACGGGTATCATCAAAAACGTGTAATACCAATTCATTACCGGCCGGACGAATATATTCCGTAATATCAAAATCAAACGCACACGTACCACCGCGATGCTGACCAACCTGTACCCCATTAATCCAAATGGTACTAAGATAATCCACCGCACCAAAATGCAGCAGTACTCGTTTCCCGGTAAACGTTTCCGGCAGATCAAACATCCGCCGGTACCAGACATCCTTCATGAAATCGGTATGGGCAATACCCGAGAGTTTGCTTTCCGGGCAAAAGGGAACCTGGATCGTTTGCGACAGATCCTTGCCCGACATCAAGCCCCGCTCTTTCCCATCGCTCTGTTCATCAATTTCAAATTGCCACTGGCCGTTAAGACTAACCCAGCTAGCACGGTAAAAATCCGGACGCGGATGCTCCGGCCGGGGAATCGAATCGGCCTGTACCAAGGATAGCAAAAAACTGGAAATTATCATAACAATGGGTGCAAGTTTCATTTTACGTAATATTTTCATGCTGATTGACGAAGGCGCAGGTAATGATGCCAGAAGCGGTCCCAGCGCTGGGATTTGACATAGGTTCGCAGCGACAGAATTCGTTGGCCGCCCACACGCGACCAGCGCATGCCGCTACGGCACAACCGGGTTTTGACCAGCGTCTTGCAGGCGGCCTCCACCGGTCCATTGCCGATGGGCAGGCCGCGACGACGAAAAGAGGCATAGGTCATTCGGCGCCGATTGCGGCTAAAAAACGTGCGCTCCTGCGCCAGGGCGTTTCGTCGGGTTTTCCCCAGTCGTTGTCGGTGACTATAGTAATCCAGC
>JAKQBU010000008.1 GCA_029573975.1 Planctomycetota bacterium | reverse complement strand
CGCCGTTCCCCGCGAGCACCTGCGCGGGATTGTGGAACGGGACAGCCTGAGCCTGCTGGGCTTACATCTGAAAAAGCCGGTACCTGATCAAAGCACAGTTTCGTGAAAAGGATATTAACTGATTTATGACAACAAACACCCTACTTTTCCCGTTTGCTGGCGCTGTGGACAAATACCCCCCCTGCCGTATGCTTTTGGGCTGGATTTTGAGTGCGGCAGCGGCGTTCTGTTCGGCCGGCTGCGGAGCAGAACCCTATGGCAAAATGTACCTGCGTCCCATTGCCCAGCCGGACCAGTTGATGATGCAGGATTATACGCAGGCCTTCAGCCGGCTGGACGAGCGGGGGCAGGTCACCTGTGTGTTTGGGACAGAAGAAAATCAGCCGGCGGAAGCGGGGGGCCGCGGCGTAAAGCAGACGCTGGTGCTGCGGACGTTCTGGCTCAGCCGCAGTCTGCCCAAAACCGGCCAGCTTAGCTGCACCAATATGAATGCGGATTTGCTCTGGGAGGTTGACGGCCAGATGGCGCTGTATCGCGGGGCGGGTTATGCGGGGGTCAAAAAAAATAAATCCGGCTCCCGTTTGACCATTACCATCCGAACCGCCTCGCTGAAACTGGTCAGCCGTACCGCGGGCTTTTCTCCGCTGTTTCAGGAGGCAAATCTTACCGGCAAGGCTGTAACCGTGCACAATCCCGCCATGGTGAACGAACGGCTGGATGAGTGTGAAAAAAATCGGAAAATGCTGGAAACCATCGGATTGAGCCAATAGAATTTTCGGAGCCGGATCCGGACGAACTATGAAAAGAATCTATATCAGTATCCTCCTGTTGTTCACCGCCGCTCTGGCGGGCTGCGTCGATAGGTTTATTACCGTCACCAGCCGGCCGGAAGGGGCCGCGGTCTGGCTCAATGATGAGGAAGTCGGCGCCACACCGCTGACCATCCCTTTCACCTGGTACGGTGAGTACGAGGTGGTCCTTCGCAAGGAAGGGTATCAAACCATCAAAACCTCCCGCCAGGCGGATGCGCCCCTATATCAGTGGCCGGTTATCGATCTGGCGGCCGAACTGCTGCCCATGAAGCTGGTGGATAAACACCAGTGGGATTTTGATTTGACCGGCCAACCGCCCGCCGATCCCGACCAACTGATGGAACGGGCCCGGGAACTGCAAGCCCAGACGGTGGCCGACCCGGGCTGATTTTTCGTTATCGGGATTCGCCGCCCCCCCCGCCGCGTTTGGCCTTCTCGATTTCCGTAATCATCGCCCCCTGCCGCCAGATCCGCACCGTACCCGTGGATTCGCTGATGGTAATGGCAATGCTTTGGGTCGCCGCGGTAATGGCCGCCGCAGCCGCATGCCTAGCCCCCAGGCCCTGCGGCAAATCCTCGGTCAACAGCTTCGGCAGCAGATAGGTCCCTGCCGAGACAATAGTTCCAGTCCCTTTTATCACAAACGCCCCGTCGATTGTTGAAAACTCCTTGACGGTCTCCGTCATATGATCGTCCAGGACATTCCGTTCGTTCTCGGCATAGCCTTTAAAAGGATTCATGATATTCTGTTTCGAATGGGCAATCACCTCCGTCGAATCGCCCAGCACAAAAATCGCTCCCAGCGGTTTGCCCTCCCGGCCCTCGGAGGCCAGTTCCAGGGCCAGATTGAATACCCGCTCGAACACGGCCCGGCGGATATGTTCCGTCAGGGGCGGCTGATCCACCGTCTGGAACATCTCGTATTCCCTGCCCACCTCCATGACCATAATCGTATCGAGCTTGCCCTTTTCCAGGCCCGTCAGATACACAAACCGATCGCCCGGGGCGATATACCGGTTCGAAAAGCTCAGCATGGCCGCAATCTTGATCTGCCCGATTCGCGTCAAATTCACCGCCGGTACCCGAACCACTTTTTTACTGACCTGCTGGGCCTTCTCATACGCCTGCTCTCCGCGCGCCACCAGGATAATCTCCGGCTGTTCCTGCGCAACCAGCGAGTTCCAATCCGTATCCTCTTCCAGGCAATCCACATACAACAGAAGGTATTTCAGCTCGGTTTGCCGGGCGATCTCCAGGGCCGCCCGCAGCATGACCTGATTGGCGGAGAGCTTCTCCACCGGCTCTTTTCCCGGTTCTTCCTTCTTTTCCGTCTTGATTTTCCGGGCCATATCGCACTCTTTGTTTTACTTTAGGTTTTCCATATACCAGCGGATCGCCTTCTGAATCCCTTCCTCAAACGAAACCAGCGGTTCATACCCAATCGTCTTCCGTGCCCGGCTGATATCCGCCAGCGAATGTTTGATGTCCCCCGGACGCGGCGCGGTATATTTCGGCTGGATATGCTCCTTGCCCATCAGTTTCTGAATCGCCTGCACCACGGTATTCACCGTAACCGCATTGGCCGTCGAAATATTCATTGCCTCACCGTGCGTTTTCGCGGCGTTGGCCGCCTTCCAGTTCGCCTGCATGACATTCTCGATATAGGTAAAACCGCGCGACTGCTCCCCATCATCAAAAATTGTCGGCGACTGATCCCGCAGCAAGGCCGAAACAAACAGCGGAATCGCCGCCGCGTACTGGCTGGTCGGGTCCTGCCGCGGACCAAACACATTATAATATCGCAGGCAGATCGTCTCCAGACCATAGGTCTCATAAAAAGTCCGGCAGTAAATCTCCCCGATCGCCTTGCTCGCCCCATAGGGACTGATCGGCGCCAGCGGCAGCCCTTCATGCTGGGGCAGCACCGGACTTTGGCCATACACCGACGAGCTGGACGCGAACACAAAACGCCGCACCTTCGCCTCCCGCGCCGCCATCAGCATATTGAAAATCCCGTTCACATTCACATCGTTCGTGGTCGCCGGGTCCTTGATCGACCGCGGCACACTCCCCAGCGCCGCCAGATGATAAATAACCTCCGCCCCCTGGACCGCTTTGCGCACGGTATCCCTATCCCGGATATCCCCCTCGATCACCTCGATCCGGCCCTTGACCTCCGTCAGATTTTCCCGTTTGCCGGTCTCAAAATTATCCAGTACCCGCACTTTCTGCCCCTGTTCCAGCAGAAACCGCACCATGTTACTTCCGATAAATCCGCCGCCACCGGTAATTAATGATAGACCCATACTCGATTCAACCTCATTTCTACGTATTTATTCGGGTTTTGACTCTTTTTCTATTATATCGTCCATACTAAAAAAGAATCGGCAATTATGGGTCGTAACTTGGGCAATTTTCTCCAGAGCCACCCCCCGCAGTTCCGCCAGTTTCGCCGCCGTATGCACCAGCAGCGCCGGTTCATTCGGCCTGACATTCCGTTTCGGTTCAGGACTCAGATACGGGCAGTCCGTCTCCAGCAGCACCCTCTCCAGCGGCACGTAACCGGCCACCGTCTGAACCGACTCTGCCTTGCGAAACGTGATTGTCCCCGTGAACGAAATAAAACACCCCAGATCCAGCACCACCCGCGCCTCACTCCGGTCCCCACCGAAACAGTGAAACACCACCGGGTTCTCCGCATGCCGCCGGTTCTTCAAGATCGCCAGGCCATCCGCAAAGGCCTCCCGGCAGTGAACCACTGCGGGCTTACCCAGTTCGCCCGCCAGTTCCAACTGTTCCTCAAACCGCTGCTGCTGGGCAGGCCGCTTTGAAAAATCATAATGGTAATCCAGCCCCATCTCCCCAATCGCCCGCACACACGGCGCTGCCGCCAGCTTCCGCAGTTCCTCCAGATACCCCTTCTCGGCAGCATCCGCCTCATGCGGATGAATCCCCACCGTACAATACATATTCGCAAATTCACCGCACAATTCGATCCCCCGCCGGCTGTCTTCCAAATTGGTACCCGCCAGAATCCAACCCACCACTCCCGCCTGCCGCGATCGCGCCAACACCTCCCCCAGCTTCCCCTGATACGGCTCGTAGGACAAATGAGTATGACTATCTATAAATTGCATGGGACTTAAAACCGAGGAGTAAAGATATTCCGTTCATGCCGCACAACCGGCTTCTGTCCTTCCGGAGTAATGATAATCACCGCGTCGAACCGGCAGGGATACTCATGCAGCTTATGTACCTGAATAAACTGCCGGGCCGCCGCCGCCATATGCCGCTGCTTGGCATAATGCACCAGACGCTCCCCCGCCACAAAATCTTCACTCTGCCGCGTCTTCACCTCCACAAACACAATCGTCCGCCCCTCCCGCATAATCAAATCGATCTCCCCCTCTCCTATCAAATAATTGCTTTCAATATGCTTATACCCCTGCCGCGTCAGATATTTCCGCGCCAGCTTCTCGCCTTCCCGCCCCAGCTTCTGCCTGTGATTATCCTTACTCACCAGCATAATTCCCCATATAAGACGCCAGCGTCAAAAGCTCGTTGTCCCCTTGTTATTGGGACGCCAGAGCTGCTTTTGGAAGTAAATATTGACTTTTGGCGGTTCCGTCATATAATCCCGCGGCCTGACCACAGGATTATATTTTACCATGCCGCCAGCGAACTGCCGGCGGCCTGACCATAGAAGAATCAAAAGGGCGGCGCCTTTCCGCCCAGGGCGGCAGAAAAGACGGCTTACGATTACTTGTCGCTGCCAACCCACTTTTCCCGCAGCCGCACCGCTTTGCCGGACCGGTTCCGCAAGAAATACAGCTTGCTCCGCCGGGTATGACCGGACCGCTTGACATCCACGCCCATGATATTCGGGCCGTGCAGCGGGAAGACTCGTTCCACACCTTCGTTATTCACAATCCGCCGCACCGTGAACTTTGTATTGATCCCGCTGCCTTTGCGGGCGATCACGGTCCCGTTGAATATCTGAACCCGCTCCTTGTCGCCTTCCTTGATCTTCACATGCACATCCACGGTATCTCCGATCTTGAACGCCGGGACTTCCTTTTTCAGATGCGCTGCTTCCACTTTTTCCAGCATACTGTTTCTCATAACTAACTCCTGCGCTTAGGGCTTTTCCTCTAGTTTATTTTCCTTATATATATCCGGGCGTTTCCGGCGGGTCCGTTCCCGCGACTCCTGCAAACGCCACTGCCTGATTGCTTCATGATGGCCGGAGACCAGTACCTCCGGCACCTTCCAGCCGCGAAAATCCGCCGGCCGCGTATAGTGCGGATACTCCAGCAGATCATTGCAAAACGACTCTTCCACTATCGATTCCGCAGCGCCCAGCGCTCCCGGCAGCAGCCGCACCACCGCGTCCACCACCGCCATCGCCGGCACCTCGCCGCCGGTCAGGACAAAATCGCCCAGCGATATCTCCCGGCTCACCAGATGCTCTCGGATCCGCTCATCGAATCCTTCGTAGTGGCCGGCGATAAGGATGATCCGTTTTTTCCGGGCCAGCTCACCGGCCATCTGCTGCGTGAACCGCTGGCCCTGCGGGCACAGCAGGATCACTTCGTCCGCCGGTTCGCCCTGCCGCTGGAGGTCCTCGACCGCCGCAAACAGCGGGCCGCACATCAGCACCATCCCGGCCCCGCCGCCGTACGGTTTGTCATCCACGCTGCGATGCTTATCCGTCGCGTAATCGCGGATATTCGTCAGGACGATCTCCACCAAGCCCTGATCCCAGGCCCGCTTGAGGATCGACTGGCCGAACACCGCGCCAAACATCTCCGGAAAGAGTGTCAGCAGATCGATTCGCATGGCTGATTACTGGGCGGCGATGCCCTTCTTCTTCAGAATGGCCTGCACGGTCTCGCTCGTCGCGGCGCCCTGGCTCAGCCAGTAGCGGATCCGCTCCTCGTTCAGTTTGAGCTGCTTGTCGCCCTCGGGCGCCAGCGGATCATAAAAGCCCAATTCCTCAATCACCCGGCCGTCCCGGGGAGTGCGGGTATCCATGGCGTTTATCCGGTAAAACGGACGATGCCGCCGGCCCATTCTCTTCAGCCTAAGTTTTACCACTGATTCGGTACTCCTTAAAATTTACTACTTTTATTACGCTTTCTTACAAGCTAACACATAACCATTTATAAATATGCCCACGGTTCCACAATCCGCCTGGGCTTTCTTCGCAATCTCCTGGATCTGCTCACCGGTCAGATCTTCCGGATGGTGCTTCTGTTCCTCTGTCATCACCGCCACCGCATTCTGCAAATCGCGATACTCTTCTTCGCTGGGCGAGGCCAGCAGCGCCAGCTCCGCCGTCCCCCGCACATCCCGGAACTGGCGGCGATACCGCTGCCCGAAGGCACTATTGACAAACGTGCCGACATACTCCAGATATTCTTCCAGGTTCGCAAATTTCACCATCGCCTACCGTCGCCGGTTCTTCTTCTTACGCTCCACGCGCTTCCGCTTGGACCGCTGTTTAATCTTCAATCCGGGCATCTTGCCGCTCATCAGGTCCATACTGCCCATCTGCTTCAGGGCCTTCATCCGGCCCATCATCCCAAGCCCGCTGAACGCCTTCATCATCTGCCGCGTCTGGTTGAACGTCTTCACCAGGCCCGAGACATCCGTCGGGTCCGTCCCGCTGCCCCGCGCGATCCGCCGCCGCCGCGACGCGTCGATCACATCCGGATCCCGCCGCTCCTGCTTCGTCATCGAATGCACAATTGCCTCGATCCGGCTGATTTCCTTATCCTCAATCTGCATCCCCGCCAGTTGGCTGCCCAGCCCCGGCACCAGCTTCATGATATCCTTCATCCCCCCCATCTTCTTCATCGCCTGCATCTGCTTGAGAAAATCGTCAAAGGTAAACGAGCCTTTGGCCATCTTCTCCTGCATCTTGATCGCTTCTTCCTGGGAAAACTGCTCCTGCGCCTTTTCCACCAGGCTCACCACATCCCCCATCCCCAAAATCCGGCTGGCCATCCGCTCCGGGTGAAATTCCTCCAGATTGTCCAGCTTCTCCCCGATCCCGATAAACTTGATCGGCTTGCCCGTCACTGCCTTCACCGACAGCGCCGCCCCGCCCCGGGCATCGCCGTCCAGCTTGGTCAGGATCACCCCGTCCAGCTCCAGTTTCTCGTTAAATTCCTTCGCACTGTTCACCGCGTCCTGCCCGGTCATCGAGTCGCAGACCAGATAAATCTGGTGCGGCGTTACCGTATCGCAGACCCGGGTCAGTTCGTTCATCATCTCCACATCGATATGCAGCCGGCCCGCCGTATCCAGGATCACCACATCCTGCCCGCTCTTGCGGGCCTGATTCACCCCGTTCTGCGCCACCGCCACCCCGTTCTTACTGTCTTCGCTATAGACCGGGATCCCCAACTGCTGCCCCAGCGTCTTCAACTGATCGATCGCCGCCGGCCTCTGCAAGTCATCCGCCACCAGCAGCGGCCGTTTGCCCCGTTTCACCAGCAGCTTCGCCAGCTTGGCCGCCGTGGTCGTCTTACCGCTGCCCTGCAAGCCCGCCAGCATAATCACCGTCGGACCCGGCGAGACATAATAGATCTTGCTGTCCACCGGCCCCATCAGGTTCGTCAGCTCATCATGCACGATCTTCACCATCAACTGGCTGGGATGCAGGCTCTTGATAACCTCCGCCCCCAGGGCCTTCTGCACCACCGATTCGCAGAAATCCTTGACAACCTTAAAATTAACATCCGCCTCCAGCAGCGCTGTGCGCACCTGCCGCATCGCATCCTGGATATTGCTCTCCGAAATCCGGCCGCGACCGCTCATGCTGCGGAAGACATCATTAAATTTATTCGTCAGTGCATCAAACATACATACTTTATCTCATGTGCGCCCTTCCGAACGCCATGTTTCATAGGTACTTATCATCATGTAACTTACATCACATGACTACCATAATTAGAACCCAATAGTATAGCCATGCACCCCTCTTCATGCAAGCCAAAAATCCCGTCTCAGCCAACTTTTCGCGATCTGCTGCTTTCCTGATTCGTTGTTAACCCTCCTATTTCAAAATGCGGTGGAAATAAGGATCACGCAATTATCCCCAGGCAGTATTTGAACGGGCAACAAAAGAGGTTATTTGTCATAAGTTATTTATTTATATATACTTATTCAATATTATTACTGTATGGGTCTTTATATCGCAGACACTTGAGTCATAATTCCATCCGGCGGGATCAAGGGATCTTCCAAGTGGATAAAATCCCATAAACGTTTGGCATATTTTGCTTTCTGCCCGATAAAAGGGGTATGACGCAAGGAAGACGTAAAAAAGGTTCTTACTCCAGCATATGGCTGCTGCTGTCGCGGAAGGTACGGAGGCGGTTGACGATAGCGGTGGTTCTGATAATCCTGCTGCTGGCAGCAGCGGACCGGCTGGGGTATTGGAAGGTCTATCCGCAGGGGGATCAGGCCCGCTATCATCAGAAGACCTTTCGGGTGGTACAGGTACTGGATGGCGATACCTTCGATCTGGATATTCCCGACGGTAAACATCCTTATACCCGCATCCGTTTGTGGGGCGTGGATACGCCGGAGACCGAACATTCGCAGAGGGGGCAGATGTATTTCGGGGCGGAGGCATCAGCCTTTACGCGGGAAAAGGCAATGGGGCAGAAGGTGACCGTTACGCTGGAGCCGAACCGGAAGGCCAGAGATAAATACCAGCGTCTGCTGGCGTATATTTACCTGCCGGACGGCAAGATGCTGAACGAGGAACTGATACGCTGGGGGTATGGTTATGCGGACACGCGATTTGAGCATGTCTTGATGAGCCGGTTTCGGGAGCTGGAAAAGGATGCCCGCCGGGAGAAACGGGGCCTGTGGGCGGAGGTGCAGCCGGAGCAGATGCCGGGGTGGTATAACCGGCGGAATGAGGCTAAATGACCGGATTTAGTATTGCGGAATTGTAAAGTTCCTATAAACAAGAGGTAATGCAATTCTGTAATCTTTTTTTTATGCAGTTGGGTATAATACAACAAGATGAAAAGACGTTTTTTTATTGAAAAATCGGCATGGATATGAGATAATGTCATTACGTGAGGTGAGAAACGGTAAACCATGCCTGAATCAGTCCTGCCCGATACAAAAACCAGGCAGTCAATCCGGGGAGCAAGGAGATTTTGTATGTCCAGACAGATGTTATTCTTATTGGTTATTAGTTTTTTAACGGCTATAAACGGTCCGGCCAACGTAAACGGGCAGTGGGATGTGGAAGCGGATTTTTCGGTTGCGGCCGGCAATCCGAACGGAGTATGGAGCTATGGTTCGGCGACTAATCTGGCTATGCCATATACATTAAACTTATATGACAATGGGTTTGTCAACATTGGAGAGTTGGCGGGCCTGGAACTCTGGCGAACGGGAAGTATATCGGATCCGGTGAACATCCATAACCCCACGGATGCGGAGATAAGCCCCAGCTTCGGAGCGGTCTGGCCGGCGCATAGCGCGGCGTTTCATCCGGGGCCTAACGGGGAGTACAGTATCTACCGATGGACGGCGGCGGCGACCGGTTTTTATAACGTATCCTCGCTGTTTTCCGTCGGCCATCCCGGCAAAACCACAACCGATGTGCATATCGTGGTGAACGGTTCGTCGGCGGCGGGTTATGAAATTTTTACGGGGGATATCGACGCCCAGACCAATGACAATGAGGATACCGAGAGCTATTCCGGGCTGGTGTTTCTCCAGGCGGGGGATATTATTGATTTTGCCGTCGGATATGGGAATGGTTCCCATACCTGTGATACGACCCTAATCGATGCGACTATCACGCAATTGGCCGGTAAGCCGGTGCTCTGGCTGAAGGCGGACGAGGGTGTCAGTTCGGATGGCAGCGGGGTAGCTCTCTGGCAGAATCAGTCGGATCCCAATAACCATGCGGTCCGCCAGTTCGGCAATCCGCAGGCAACGACCGCAACGTTTCCGAATGGGGAATTCCCGGTAATTCGTTTTAACGGGGATGACGGATTTTATCTGGTGGACGCGGCGGCGCTGCGGGTGAGCACCCTGAGTATATATGTGGTGGGCAGTATTGACGCCGGGGCACAAAGCCAGGCATTTCTGAGCAACTATACGGATATCCAGGGTTTTGTGCTGGGGATTAGCGACACGGCGGCGGAGACGGTGAAGTGGTTCACGGCAGCACCGGGGGATTCCCTGGAACCGGAAACGGCACTCAAAACCGAGCGTCCCTATCTGATAACGGCGGTACAGGATGACAGCAGTTCCGCCAAGAGCCTGCGGGTAAATACGCAGGAGGCGGCTGTGAATACTGCGGCGCTAACCTATAACAGCGCAACCATCGCCGGCGTGGGGGTATTGGAACCCGGCCGGCAGTTTCTTACCGGGGACATCGCGGAGATTCTGGTGGTAGATTCCGCCGAGGCGGCGTTGCGGGAAGCGGTGGAGAGTTACCTGATGGGTAAATACGGCATCCTGCCGCCGCCGCAGAACTGCGGAGACGCGGGGATGGAATATCTTACTTTTGACTTCAATCGGGACTGTTATATCGACTTGCAGGATTATGCCTTGTTCACCAGGGAATGGCTGTATTGTAACGATCCGGAAAACAGTAATTGTGTAGATTTCTGGGATATCGCGGCCCAGCAGGAACAGGAAGAGGCGGCGGACTGGGTGAAGGATAAATTTACCGGAAGTGCGCCGGCGGTGCCGTTTTCGTTTGTTTATGACGGGGTATCTTCGGATGATTTTCTCTCCAGCTGGCCGTTAAGTCAAAGCCAGGTATCCCTGGATGCCAATCGGACGCAATATACCCTAACTTACACCGATCCGGCGACGGGACTGGAAGTGAAATGTGTGGCGGTAGCTTACCATGACTTCCCCACGGCAGAATGGACGGTTTATTTCAAGAACACCTCCGGCACGAATACGCCGATTCTGGCGGATATTCTGGCTTTGGATGATACGTTTACCAAATTGAACGGACAGGATTTTCGGCTGCATCATTTCAAGGGAGCCCCCACCACGCAAAATGATTATCAGCCGTACGAAACGGTTCTGACCCCACAGGCCGGCAAAACCCTCAGTGCGGCCGGCGGGCGTTCCACCAATAAGGACATGTCCTACTTTAATCTGGAGAGGGGTGACCAGGGTGTGATTGTGGTGGTGGGCTGGCCGGGGCAATGGTCGGCTACGTTCACCCACAGTGCGGCGAATACGATGACGATAGCCGCCGGGCAGGAATTGACGCATTTGCGGCTGTATCCGGGGGAGGAGATTCGCAGCCCGTTGATGGTGGTGCAGTTCTGGGAAAAAGATTGGCTGCGGTCGCAGAATATCTGGCGGCGGTGGATGCTGGCCCATAACCTGCCGCGTCCGGGCGGTTCGCTGCCGGAGCCGATGATGTCGGCTTGCAGTTCGCATCAATACAACGAAATGTGCAATGCGAATGAAGACAATCAGAAGATGTTCATTGACCGGTATGTGGAGGAACAAATTCCCCTGGATTTCTGGCATATGGATGCGGGCTGGTATATCACCAGCAACTGCTGGCCGGGGACGGGGACTTGGGAAGTGGATACCAGCCGGTTCCCGAACGGGCTGCGGGCCGTTTCCGATCATGCTCACGCCAACGGCATGGATATTATTTTGTGGTTCGAGCCGGAGCGGGTCACCTCGGGCACCTGGCTGACGAATAATCATCCGGAATGGGTGCTGGGCGGCAGTGGGGGCGGTTTATTGAATCTTGGTGATCCAGACGCCTGGGATTGGCTGGTCAATCATGTTGACAGCTTGATTATCAGTGAAGGGGTGGATTTGTACCGGCAGGATTTCAATATGGATCCGCTGGGATACTGGCGCGGGGCAGATGCGGCGGACCGGCAGGGCATGACGGAGATCAAGCATGTGGTGGGTTATCTGGCGTATTGGGATGAGCTGCGCCGGCGGCATCCGGATATGTTGATTGATACCTGTGCCAGCGGTGGTCGCCGCAATGATCTGGAAACCCTGCGCCGCTCGGTGCCGCTGCTGCGGAGCGATTATATCTTTGAGCCGGTCGGCCAGCAGTGCCATACCTATGGAATTGCGTTTTGGATCCCCTATTACGGCAGCGGCCAGCGCGACCTGGATACCTATTCGTTCCGGAGCTGCATGCTGCCCTACAACACGGCCTGCTGGGATTTGCGGAATTACGGTTTGGATTATAATTTCCTGCGGCAAAAAACGGCGGAATGGCGCAGCATCAACCAGTATTATCTGGGCGATTATTATCCGCTGACCGAGTACAGCCTGTCCAACGGCGACTGGATGGCCTGGCAGTTTGACCGGCCGGATCTGGGCGAAGGGATGGTGCAGGCGTTCCGCCGGGCCAGTGCCGCCGTTGCCAGTATGATTTTAAAGCCCAGAGGCCTGGATGCCGATGCCTGGTATATCGTGAAAAACCTGGATGAGGCCGCCAGCAGCCGGATCTATGGCAAGGACCTGCTGATTCAGGGGATAACCGTCCATATCCCCTCCCAGCCGGGAGCGGTGGTGATTACCTATAAGAAGGATCTTTAAACAGGCTTCCCCAGGGTATCGGTAGCGGAATCTTTTATTTTCCGGATTGACCGGCGGGGGTCTTTCCGTTACCATTCCCGCCTGATTACTGCATACAATTTATGGAGTTATGAAACTATATGGCAGATATTGATTATGATAATATTGGTTCTCTGCTGGAGGACCTCTCGGCCCGGATCCAAAAGATCCGGGACTCTCTTTGACATCCCCGGCAAAAAGAAGAAGCTGGCGGAACTGGAAGAAACCATGAACCGGCCGGGTTTCTGGGACAATCCCGAAGCCGCCCAAAAAACCGTCAGTCAACTGAAAACCGTCAAGGCCCAGCTTGATCCGCTGGAAAAAGCTCATAAAGAACTGGAAGAGGCCCTGCTCTTCTGGGAGATGGCGGAGGCGGAAAACGACACCGCGGCCAAACAGGAAGTCGCCGATTCCCTGCCGCGTTTGCAGGAAGAGGTGGAAAGGATCGAGCTGGCTTCGCTGCTCAGCGGGAAAAACGATCCGCTGGATTGTTTTTTCAGCATTCACGCCGGGGCCGGCGGCACGGAAAGCTGCGACTGGGCCAATATCCTGCTGCGGATGTACACCCGCTATTTCGACCGGAGCGGCTATGCCTATGAGGAGCTGGACCTGACGCCCGGCGAAGAAGCGGGGATTCGCTCGGTCACGATGCGGGTGAAAGGGGCCTATGCCTTCGGGTATCTTTCCTGCGAGATGGGCGTACATCGGCTGGTCCGCATCAGTCCCTTCGACGCCAACAAGCGGAGGCATACCAGTTTTGTGGCGGTGGATGTTTTGCCGGACCATGGAGCGGCTTCCGAAGTGGAAATCAACGAAAATGAAATTGAAATGGAACTCTATTGCCGGGCCAGCGGCGCCGGCGGCCAGAATGTCAATAAAGTCGCCTCGGCGGTTCGTATCCGGCACAAACCCACCGGGATCGTCGTCAACTGCGTTTCCGAGCGGAGCCAGCATCAGAACCGTGCTCTGGCCCTGGCGCTATTGAAATCCAAGATCGAGCGGATGGAACAGCAGAAACGCGATAAGGAAATGGCCCAGTTGTACGGTGAGAAAGGGGATATCGCCTGGGGCAACCAGATTCGCAGCTATGTTATGCAGCCCTACCAGATGGTTAAGGACCATCGCACCGACTATCAGGTCGGCAATCCCGATAAGGTTCTGGACGGGGACCTGGATGAGTTCATCTTCAGCTACCTGCGATTGCGGGCGGGTCGAAATGATAAATAATCGCCATAAACAGGTCGAGCCCTGAAGATTAGTTTTTGCCGGCCAGAAGAAAGATTTCGTTTTCCGGACGCAGGAGACGAAGAAAAAACAAGCCTGCCCAGTAAAGGGACAGCGAAAGCCGGGCCAGAAACGCCAGCCGCCGTTCATAGCTAAACGGCCGCACCTGTATGGTTTCGATGCGGAAACCGGCGGCGGCGACGAGATTACCGAGACTTTGGGCATTCCAGGAAAACAGGTGCTGATTGGGATCATTGGCGCGGTAGTTACGATAGCGGCGGCGAGTTTCGTGGGGCACATAGAGGAGCAAGCGCCCGTTGGAACTTAGGAGCTTTTTCATCCGGCCCAGCGTCGCCAGGGGTTCGGCCGTATGTTCGAGAACGTGATGGCAGATGATGGCGTCAAAACCGCCCAGATCAGCACGATCCAGATCGGTAAGGAAGTGGATGCCGAACTTTTCGCAATCGCAGCGCCCGGCTTCGTTGAGGTCGAAGCCCCATTTTTCACGGCAGGAGAGCAACCGCAGGTTATAGCCGCCCCCCACACCGAATTCCAGGACGCGGTCGGAAGGGCGAATATAGGGCTGGATTTTGCGGCAGCGCTGGCGGGAGATCACCTGTTGGGTAAATTCATCGGCGGCTATCAGGGTATAATAAACCTGGCCGCGCTCGCCGCGATAATGCTGTTCTACCTTGGACGGATGTTCAGGCATATATGGACTACTATTCCCAGATATCTTTTGATTTTACCGTATCATATTACACAAACCGTTTTTTCACCCGTACGATTATAAAGTATCGCTTGGAAAACGGCAAGACAAACGCAAAATCCGGATCAGGACAAAAACATCGGCAGATGGAAGACACAAAAATAGCCGAAGACCAGAAAGGCGGCCAGTAAACCAATTGCAAAAATCCTGCCGGGCTTGAGAATTTGATATGCCTGCCGGGAAAGCAGCTTGGGCATCACCACAAACAAGCCGACCGCTACCCATATGGCCTGTAACGGGGTCAGCAGGATGCCATCCACCACCGCGGACAAGCGAACCATAAACACCGGCATTTCTCCCAGCCAGTACACAATCGCGATGTTGGTAGCGAGAAAGAAAAGCAGAAACATGCGAAACTGGACTTTCCAGGTGAATTTTTGATTGAAACCGGGAATACAGATACGAAAGGCGTCCGCCAGCAGTCGCGGCCAGCCGGCCAGAATGCCGATGAGCGTGGAGGTAAGGGCCGCGGCCCCGGCCAGCTTGAACAGCAAAGCCCCCATAGTACCCCAATTCTGAGCAAAGATATTCGAAAGCGTAAAGGCCACTTCCTTGCCCTGCGGTGCCATATGACTCGGTCCCAAAATTCCCGCCCCGGCAATCAGAAAGGCACAGGTGGCGGTAATCCCTATCACAAAGGCCAGCGTGGCATCCACATACAGGACCTTACACCAACCCTTGATTTTACGGGCCTGGTCTAATTCCATATTTTTCAGCATCGGCAGGTCTGCCGGTCTCCCATAGCCCCGGCCGGCCCCAACCCCATAATTGGCCCCCAGTACCCAGTAACTGTAAAACACCTGGCTGGCAAAACCGCCCGCTCCCCAGCCGATCAGCGGCAGTACCTCATTCCAGGGATTGGACGATACTCCCTGTAAATCCAGTGCCCACGCGGGAACCTGGGGAACCGGCAGGCGGAGATTTTCCAGCAGAACCGGAAAACCGGGCAGGACATGGATGGCCACATAAATGACCCCCAGGATAATCATCAGGACAAAGATACTCATCACAATTTTCAGCACATCAAAGATTCCCGACCAGACCACCAGCAGCGCAAACAATGCCACCGCCCACCCGGCGACCCAGTGCGGCCCTATCGGGATCATGCTGTGGATAAACGCCCCGGCAGACACGGTCAGCGAACCGATGGACATGATGGCGGCGATGAACTGCACGACCAGCACGATCCAGACTACCCAGTGCGACGGACCCGGAATGCGGGCAAACATATCAATCATCCCTTCGCCGGTGCAAACCGTATAGCGGCCGCCGCTCATACCGATCCAGTATTTCAGAAAGATGCCGATCACCACCGCCCAGAGTACCGAAGTACCCAGTATCGCCCCCGTCCGGGTCGCCAGGATCACCTCGCCGGAACCGATATACTCCGCGCACCAGACCATCGAGGGTCCCAGCATCGCCAGGATTGCCAGGCCCTTGGGGGGAGTCGGAAGGGATTCCTGGCTATGGTTGATAGCTTCCATGAGCGCCTCCTTCAGTTAATTTTCCTGATTCCTTCCCGCCAGATGAGTTGGTCCATTAAATTACGCCAGCTTCGTTCCAGCCTGGATGGATTGCCAAAATATTTTTCAAAATCGGCGATTCGCTCTTCCTCCGTATAGGGCTGATCGGTAATCCGCAGGGCCAGGTCATAGATATAGTCGAACAGATTTTCATGCTGCTCTTCGACCAGGTAATAAAACAAGGCCCAGGCGGTCGCATAAGCCGACGCCATTTCCGATTGGCTGGGATTCTGATAAAACAGCTTGTCATCCACGATCAGGTCTTTCAGGCGGAGGGGAGGGCTGCTGCTGAAGGTCTCTAGCCGCTTTCGATTGACCAACCCCGGTCGGTCCCATTGCCCTTCCTGCGGGGCCTCGAAATAAACCGCCAGCCCTTCCACCAGCCAGACCGGCGTCGCAAAATACCGGCTGTGGATGCCGCAGGTATAGGCCAGTTGATGCGTACCCTCGTGGATAGTGATGCTGACATTTTGATTGGTATAAAACGTCCGCACTTTTTCAAATTCGGTTTGCAGGATCCGCACATGTTTTCGTAATTCACTCAAAAGTTCCTCCCCGGTGACTTTCCGCTGGCTGCCGTCCGGGTCGGTGACGACATACTGCTGCGGCCCCTTACGCAGCGCTTCGGTCACTTCCCGCTGCTGCTGCTTTACAATCTTTAATTGCTGGCCCACCTCATCCCGAACCTTCAGAAACTGGCTGCCGTTTTCGGAAATGGCGTCATAAAAATAGCTCCGCCCGGTCTTGCCGGAATAAAATCCTTCGGAATAAGTAATATTTTCCGCCATTTTCTGGGCGTACTGGTAATACTGCCCAGCCGTGTCAAACAGCACCACTTCCAGCCGGTCCGTCAGCGGGGCAGGCTCGAAATGCCGGTCCTCGAAAAAGGCCATGAACTCCTCGTACAGCCGTTCCAGCCGCTCGCTGGTCGTTTCCGCAAAAATATCCGCGCTGTTGTAGCAGATTCGATAATGCGGGGTGTTTAGAATCCGGAAATCCTCCCACAGGTCCGCCAGCATTTTCTCATCCGCCGCCGGGTTATCCGGGATATTGGCATGATGAATTCGGTACTCCCGGAATAATACGCGGGCCTCTTGGTGATCCTTATCGATCAGCAGCGCCGTCCGCAAAGCCCGGATATATTCGTTTTCCAGCTCCTTTTCCTGTGCCCAGCGGGCCAGTGCCACACAGGCATCCGCACCCTGGAGGGAGGCTTCCTGCAAGCGGCCAATAAAAATATCCTCCGGCAGCGGTTTCTTTTCGATTTTTTCGACATCTATTTTTTGGAATTCTATGGAACCGGAGCGCAGCTCGATCACCACCGACTCCTGCCGCTCCGTCACCCGTCCCTCGAAGCTGCCCCCATTTTTCAAGTGCACCACATCCCCCGCGACGAAACCGGCCAGCGCCAGGCATAAAATCCCCGCCGCCGCCATAAATTGTCTATATGGGTAGAATCGGTTTCTCATAACTATCCTATCGGCTATCCGCCGATTCTTTATCCATTTTTGTTCAGCACGGGGATTACTTCGCCGGCAATTGCCGGTAGCGAATCAAAAGGCTGCTTTTCTCTTTCGGCAATTGAATGACCAGTTTTTCAGCCAGTTCCCGGCCGGGAATCGTCTTTTCCGTCCGCTGCCAGGCATCATCGACGAATTCCACCTGGTAATCGCTGGCCGGATCAAGCCCTCCGAGCTTTACCGTATATTCCGGCTGAGGACACTCCTGCCGACGGAAGGCCAGTACCATGCCCCGCCCGCAATCGGCCCGGTGGAGCTGGAAAGCGGCCCACTGGTCCGCCGCCAGCGTGGGCGTGCTCAGCGGATAGTAGTCGCCATACCAATAAGGTTGGTTTGCCTTGGCTTCGGCCAGGGCCGCTCGGCCCTGATCCATGGGAAACTGCGGATCCAGGCAATCGAACTGGCCGATAGTGCCGGCGGTTGAGGAACTACGAACGTCATAGGCTACGGGCGTCCAGGTGAAGGTGGTAGATAACGGAATGTAGAGGCTCAGCCCCTGTGTCTGCACATGATTCAAAATCTCATGGTCCGGCCAGCAGGCCGTATCGCTGCGCGACAGAGAAACCGCCCTCATACAGGTTTCCAGATCGATACGCCGTCCACCGCTGGCACAGTTGTCTATCCAGAGTTTGGGATGCCGGGCCCGCAGTTCATCCCACATGGCATAATGTCCTTCCACGTAGCGGATTTCGGTCATCCCCTGGCGGTCGGGTGTGTCATTCCCGCGCCAGAAGTCCAGCGGGTCCATATTGAAGTCGTTGCGATAGATGTCGATGCCGAATTCGGAGATTCGCTGGGAGAGCAGCTCCGTCAGCCAGCGCCGGGCCTCCGGATCATTGAGTTTGAAAAGCCCGCCATTGGAACCGCCGAAAACCAGTTCCGGAAATTCCCGGGCAATGCGGCTGCCTTTCCCGATGCGTTCCGGCTCGAACCAGACAACAAATTTCATACCCTGTTCATGACAGGCATCGCTGATGGGCTTCAGTCCCCGGGAAAACTCGGGCTTGCATTCCCATGTGCCTACACCGCTGGGAAAGCCGTCCTTGAACCAGAGGGCGTCGATCCAATGGGCCGTGCCGCCCAGCTCGCGGGTGAACTTCACCGCTGCCAACTGGGCCGCCTCGGTGGCAAATTCCGGCCGCTGGTTATGGCCGATATAGCGGTCGAAACACTGGGCCGCAACCGTCGGCAGCCGCAGAGGCCGACCGTCTTGTTTGGGTGCGTAGTGAAACATCATCAGGCGGCGGAATCGCTGATGGCCCGTCGTCCGATCGCCGCTCCACGGCATCAGCAGAATGCGCGGACTGCGAATTTTCTCGCCCGGATGTAATACCAGGTGTGTCAGCTCCATCCCCGCCCGCAGACGTGTGGGGCCTTCCTTGGCCCGCTGCAGCGTAGCGGCCCATTGACCGGACCAGCCGACAGCGGTAATGACACCTTTTCCAGCATATTCGAAGTTGAAGAAGGGCACCGCACCGGTGTTCGACGGCCGGCCGCCGACCGGGGCCATCGAGATTTCCTGCCCGGCTTCCAGCGGTGTTTCATACGGCAGGAAGGTTTGATCGCTGCAATTGTCACCGGTGAGCCGATGTAATACAGCCGGTTGAGTGGCGTCGTTCGTTCGCAACATCACATCGAGAGCCTGGACATCCTCGAGGATTGGGGTATCCTGCTGCCCCTGATTTTCAAAATAGAGCAGCCACTCCACAGCCGGATAACGGTTAAATGTTGTCACCACTGCCGTAACTGCAAGATTCGTTACCGGATCAATCCAAATGATACTCCGCTGTACCCCGTCCGCCTGTTTGGCAGTTTGTTCTGTTTGTTTCCATCCTTTGAGAAGTTGTGCACTTTCGATACCTCCGTATCGAAAGGAAAACGGTACGGTGACGGCCAGGAATGATTTATCAGAATTGTCCGATGATCCGCCGGTAAATGCCGCAACCGACCAGTCCTGTACAATTTTCACTTCATCTGAACCTGCCATAATGGCATCTTGGGGAGCATCGGTCGGCAGGCCGAATTCCTCCGCCACTTGGGCATAGCCGGCCACGGAATATGCGGCCACAATAAGAATACTCAAATAAACAGATAAAAATACGGACGGATGGTTTGAATGATCCATTGTGCAATTCCTTTCTGTATTAATAGTAAAACCTTCAGAATATACCCGAGTTTACATCGTAACTGACATTATCGGTTCACTCGCTTATAACATTGTAACGTGTATAAATCGACAGGTATATTCTTTTTTTGGAGAGAATTTAACTCTGGATTAATAAATCGAATTGTTCGGGGGAGAGGGCCTTTCGTAGTTTCTGCAGGGCCGCCAGCTCGATCTGGCGGATTCTCTCCTTGCTTAGCCCGACCAGGTCCGCGATCTGGCTAAGACTCTTGCTCTTCCGCCGGCCCAGTTCCGGTTTGTAATCGATCAGGCCGTAATGCTCGCGGACAATGATCCGTTCCCGCTCCTCCAGCTCTTCCTCGATCACCTCGTCCAGACTCCGCCGGGCCGATTCCAGCGCCGCCGTCTTGCTCGGCT
>JAKQBU010000051.1 GCA_029573975.1 Planctomycetota bacterium | reverse complement strand
CCTGGATTCCTGCTTTCGCAGGAATGAGCAGGCAGGCCTGCACCACTACGACGCGATCCTGGTTGGCAAGCAGACGCTCCTGCTAGTCGCTGCGGCAGACCATACGGAGGTAAAGAGAATCCTGGATTCCTGCTTCCGCAGGAATGACCATCGGGCGCGGGAATATTATGTAGGGACATAGTATGAGAAGAATAGGGGCGAAGATGGTATGCGGAGCATACCCTACCGGATGCTGTAAGGAACGATAAAATTGGTGGGGCAAGCCCCACCCTACAAGAATGACCGGCGGGCCTGCACCAATACGCCGCGATCCTGGATGGCAAGCAGACGCTCCTGCTAGTCGCTGCGGCAGACCATACGGTGGTAAATAAAATCCTGGATTCCTGCTTTCGCAGGAATGACCAACGGGCGATGGAATGGTATAGGGGGACGTATATAGAACCGCGTGTGCAATTCCGGAAATACCGGAATCGCACACCCTACCCAGGAATGGCAGGCATACAATCATCTAAAATAGGGGGACATGGTATGAGAGCGGAAGGTTGGAAGATGGATTCCCGCCCCCGATCAGGTCGAGGGCAGGCTCTGCGCGGGAATGACAGAGGTATCGCCTGCGGCGATGCTTGTTTAAATAGATTTCTCGGCTCCGCTGCGCTTCGCTCGAAATGACCATCGGGCGATACGCCAGTATAGGGGGACGTTAAAAATAACCGCGTGTGCAATTCCGGAAATGCCGGGAACGCAGCCCCTACGGGAATGGCCGGCACAACGGTGCAGGTGTATAACCCCCAACATGAAGTTGGGGGCTTCCGGGGACCGGCGGGCGGCGGACTATATAGAGGACATATAGTACGGTCAGCTTAGATATTTGCGGGTGCGGGCCAGGGAGTCGGCGGGGTCCAGTTTCGGGAAATATTCCAGGCCGAAGCAGCCGGTATAGCCGAGGGCGTCGATTTTGCGGATGATGGCGGGGTAGTTGACCTCGGTATCGAACAGCTCAGCGCGGCCGGGGACGCCGGCGGAATGGAAGTGGCCGATGATGTCGATGTTCTTTTCGATGAAGCTGAGGATGTTGCCCTGCATGATCTGCATATGATAGACATCGTAGAGCAGTTTGAAGTTAGGGCTGTTGATCTCCCGGATGAGGTTCACGGCTTCGGCGGTGCCGTCCAGAAAATAGCCGGCGTGGTCCACGAGGGTGTTGAGCGGCTCCAGGACGAGGGTGATGCCGGCCTTTTCCGCCAGGGCGACGGCCTTGGTGAAGGCCTTGCGGAGATTGGCGAGCATTTTGGCGGGGGACAGGCCCGGCTGGGACAGGCCGGAGAGGACGATGCCTTTCTGGCAGCCAGCGGCGCGGGCAAAATCGAGCATATTCTGAATCTGCTGCCAGTATTTCGGGTGGTCGGCCTGGCTGGCGGGATTGCCGCCGATGGAGCCGTCCCAGGCACTGAAGGCAAAATCGTTGATGGTGACGCCGTTGTCGGCGGCGACCTGTTTCAGGGCGGCGGCGTTTTTAGGCTGGGAGAAATCGATATCCCGGCCGTTGAAGGTGCCTTCCGGGTGCCAGAATTCTATGTGGCGGTAGCCGATTTTCGCGATTTTTTCGATACGCTTTGCAAACGGCAGATCGGTGAAAAAACATTCGGCACAGACGCTGAGGTTAGCCATAGTGAAGTTTCCTTTCTTTAATATTGCGCACGGATGGTGAGGTTTGGCTCGACCGGTGCGAAGGTGATGGTTTCGTTTTTCGGGTTGAAGTCCGGGTGGGACCGGCCATGTATGGTGACGGACTGCATCGGTTTGCCTTCCGGGTGGCGGAGGCGGAGTACGACTTGGCCGGCGGAGCAATTTTCCGGGAGCTGGACGACGGCGTCGATCCGGCCGTTGGCGACATGGGAGGTAATGGTGTAGCTGACCGGGCCGAAGCGGGTGGGGGCGTTGCGAATGGCGACCTTTTGGCCGTCTTGGAGCCAGCGGCTGGGGACGAAGGGGGCCAGCCACAGGTCATCGCTGCGTTCGTTGACGAACAGAATCCGGGTATGGCAGAGGAACCAGCCGGTCTCGTGGGTTTTGTTCCACATGCCGCGGTTGGCGAAGTGCTCCCAGAAGGTGAGGTT
>JAKQBU010000045.1 GCA_029573975.1 Planctomycetota bacterium | reverse complement strand
AGTAAAAAAGGAACTGAAGCTGGACAAGGATTGTGTCGGGCAGGAAATCCAGATCGACGGCCGGTCGTTTCGGATTGTCGGGGTGGTGGAAGAGCGAATCTCGGCCTTTGACATGGGCCGCAGCAAGGCGGAGGTGTATATACCGTATGAAACCGAATGGAAACTCTGGCGCAACCATCCGGTCATCCTGGCCAAAGCCAAAAAGCCGGAAGTAGCGGAAGAGGCGCGGGAAGAACTGCGTTTCTACCTCCGCAAATGCAAAGGCCTGAAGCCGGGCGACCCGGATTTATTCCGGATTGAAACGGTGGAACAGGTATTACGGCAATTCGAAAAGGTATCCATTATCATCACCACCATTGCCACCGGGGTAGTGGGTATCTCCCTGCTGGTCGGCGGGGTGGGGATAATGAATATCATGCTGGTTTCGGTGTCGGAGCGTACCCGGGAGATCGGCCTGCGCAAGGCGGTGGGCGCCAAACCTTCGGCCATTTTATTGCAGTTCCTGGTGGAAGCGGTCATCCTGTGTTTTTTCGGGGGCCTGCTGGGTGTGCTCGGCGGGCAGGGGATGACCTCGGCCCTGGCGAATATTCCCAATGCCCACCTGGACAAGGCCTATATCCCCATGTGGGCGATTGGACTGGCATTCGGATTTTCGGCACTGGTCGGGATTGTTTTCGGCATGTTCCCGGCGGTCAAGGCCGCTTGTCTGGACCCCATCGAGGCCCTGCGGCACGAATAAAAAAGGAGCACTCAAACGCATGGATTACATAATGAAAAGACCAAAATGGCGGAACTGGATGGGAATATTCGTAGGGAGCGTTTGGCTCTTTTTTTCCGGTGGCTGCGAAATGTGGCAGCGTTATCCGTATGAAACCGTGTCGATTCCATCGGAAAAACTGAACCAGATTGAAAAACTGGATCTGGAGGCCATGTCCCAGCCGCCGAAAGAATCGGAAGCCGCAACCGAAGGACCGGCCGGCGAACCGGAATCGGAACGGCAGTTGAGCATTGAAGAATGCCGGGCACTGGCCCTGAGAAACAATCTCGATTTGAAAGTGCAGATTTACAACGTGCCTATGGCGGAGGAAGGCATCGTGCAGGCGGAGGCTGCCTTTGAACCGCTGGCCTTTTCCCGGATGAATTATACCAAAACCGATGCCCCGACCTCCCTGACGCTGGAGGCCAGCAAACAGGAATATTTCGACAATACCGCCGGGGTGCAATTCCCCCTGCGGACCGGGGGAGATATCACGCTTTCGCACCCCTTTTCCTGGACACAGACGAACAATATCTTTTCCACGCTGGATGAATGGTACACCACCGATGCCGCCCTTTCCGTCCAACAGCCGCTGCTAAAGGGCGGCGGCGTCCGCGCCAACACCCATACGCTCCGCATCGCCCGTTATGATACCCAAATTGCCAAGGCCATGACCAAGCTGGAAGTTACCCGCGTGCTAGCGGATGTCGATAAGGCTTATTGGTTGTTATTCGCGGTGAATAAACTGTTGGAGCTGCGCAAACTCGAACACGACCTGGCCCAGGCTCAGTTGGAACGCGCTGGGCGGATGGTGCAGGCCGGCCAATCGCCGGAAATTGAAATCCTGCGGGCTGAGGCGGCGGTTGCCGAACGGGTTGAAGGTATCCTCCTGGCGGAGAACCAGGTACGCAACCGCCAGCGGGAATTGAAACGCATTCTCAACGAAGCCGGCTTGGAAATGGAAACACCCACCACCCTGATTTTGTCCACCGAGCCGAATCCCCAGCATTACGCATTGGATAACGAAAAGCTGATGGACTATTCGCTTGCCAACCGGATGGAACTGCTGGAGATGGAACTGCAGATTGCCAAAGACGTCAGTGCCGTCGATTTTAACCGTAACCAGATGCTGCCCTACCTGGCGTTGGATTATACCTACAACATCAACGCTTTGGGCCAGACAGCCGGCGATTCCTATGATCTGATGTGGCGCAACCGGTTCGCCGATCACCGCGCCGGGCTGGTCCTGCAAATTCCGCTGGGCAATCAGGCGGCCCGCAGCCAGTACCGCCGCAGCGTTTTGCAAAAACTCCAGCATCTGGTGAGCAAAGAACAGCGGGAAAAACTCATCACTAAGGAAGTCCTCAATGCGGCTGACCTGCTGGAAGCCAACTGGCAGCGGGTGCTGGTATCCCGCAAAAGTTCGGAGTTAGCCGAACGAACCCTTCGGGCCGAAGAACGCCAGTTCGAGCTGGGGATGCAGATTTCCACCGAGGTGCTCGATGCCCAGACCCGCTATACCAACGCCCTCTGGTCGGCCGCGCAGGCCCTGGCTGAATACCAGTTGGCCCAGGTCGATTTGGCCTATGCCGCCGGCAGCCTGCTGGAGGCCGCCCAAGTCGAGTTTCTCTCGGACGAACAGAAACAAAATGAAATCGAAAGAGCCGCTAAAAACTGATATTCTCTAAAAAAGAGTAATCCATCCATCCATCCAGGAAAGGAACTACATGAGCAGCAAGCGATGGAAATCGGGACGAAAGGTATTTGCCGGGCTGATGCCGGCCCTGGCCGTACTAATTAGTATGGCCGTGCCGGTTGCGGGCGAGGATACAGTCACCGTCCGGCCGGTAGATAATGGCCAGGCCCTGGTCAATCCGGACATGGGCTGGACGATGCATTACTATTCCAACATCATAACCAATTACGGCTCCCGGCTGGAACCTTCGGACACCTTGGACGATTTTCCGGGATTATCGACAGTGTATTTGCGGGTGCCCTGGGCTTTTCTCGAGCCGAAGGAAGGGCAATACAACTGGTCCCTGCTCGATACCCCTGCCCAGCGATGGATCGATAAAGGCAAACAGATTGCGCTGCGAGTGACCACTTCCGAAAGCTGGATGCGTTACGCCACGCCCCAATGGGTCAAAGAGGCCGGTGCCAAAGGGTATTTTTACGAACTCGGCATGGGCCGGGTGGAGAACGGCCCCCTCTGGGATCCGGATTTCAGCGACCCGGTCTATCTCGACAAGCTCGACGCCTTCCTGACCGAGATGGCCGACCGCTACGACGGCAATCCCAACGTCGCCTTTATTGATATCGGCACCTTCGGATTGTGGGGCGAAGGCCATACCCATATGAGCAGCCAGGTGCCAGACGATCTTCTTTACCGTATCCAAAAAGTACATATTGATCTTCACCTCAAACATTTTGCAAAAACACGTCTGTGTATCATAGATGATTTTGTCGGCCATGACCAACCGGGCGATGCATTTCCGATTACTGATTATGCCCTTGCCAAGGGAATTACCCTTCGCGATGACAGCATTATGGTTCAGCCGCCGCCTCGAAGCTGGTATCATGCCGAACTGGCGCAGAAATTCTGGCCGCATTTTCCGGTCGTCCTGGAACACGAGCACTATGGATCCTCTCTGATCCGAAAAGCCTGGAGCAAGGATCTCTGGCTCCGGGCCGTTGAAGACTACCACGCCAGCTACATGTCCATCCACTGGTGGCCGAGAATACTCCTGGATGAAAATCGGGATGCGATCGATAAGATCAACCGTCGTATGGGCTATCGTCTATGCGTGCAGGAGGCTACCTGGCCAAAGAAAGTAAAGCTCGGGCAGGAATTCGAGATACAAACCGCCTGGTATAACGCCGGGGTTGCACCCTGTTATCCGGGCGGGTATGCGGCCTTTACGCTCAAGGATGATAAGGGGGGAATCGTGTTCACATATATTGATCACCACTTTGATGTGAAAGAACTGGAAGCCGGGCCGGCGGGAAAGGCAAGCCCAAAAACCATTAATTCCAAACTGAATGTGGCTCCTTGGCTGGGGGATGGTGAACCGTTTTTTTTCCAAAACGTAAAACCCGGCGAATACGATTTATTTGTTTCGGTGGGAAAAGAGGATGCCACCCCGGTCTTCGAACTTCCGTATGACAATCAGGACGGCCATAAACGCTATTATTTAGGCAAACTCAAACTGCTGGACAGATCGTTGCACAACTGAAATTAAAATTTTTTCTGGATATGCTTCTGGCAACTGCCCGGAAAATCGTCAAAGAAGACCTGCAGCCAACGTTCGATATTAATGACCCGCCAGAGCAGCCAGGCATGGTCCATCCGGTTCTGGCAATGCTGGTCCAGCAGGGCCTCCACTTTGTCCGGGCGGAAGATCCCCCGTTGGGTAAAAGAGCGGCTGTGGAGCATGTCCTGAACATACGCGCGGATCGGGCCTTTCAGCCAGATGGCAAAGGGAGTGGGATAGCCCTTCTTATCCGGGCGGTTGACCACCGAATCCGGCAGGAGACCGCGCATCGCCTGACGCATAAGATACTTGGTGGTATTGGCCCGAATCTTGAAATGATAGGGCAGGGAACCGACATATTCGATCAGGCGATAATCCAGAAACGGCAAGCGCGACTCAATCGAAAAAGCCATACTCGTCCGGTCGCCGTATTGCAGCAGCATGGGAATATTATCGCGCGTCAGCTCCCAGTATAGAATTTCGTTCAGATCATCCCGGTACCGTCGCGGCCGCGGATGATAGGCCGGCATCGCCTTCCGCAATAATTCGCAATCCGCCAGATCAAACATCGGCCCGGCCCCCAGCCCCCGGTGAAATATTCTGCGCAGCGGCCGGGCCAGCCCTCGCAGCCATTCCGGCAGTTTTTGGCTGGCAACATGGTTCAGCGCAGCCGCATAACTCCTGGTATTCGATATATTCAAATGGCGCGCTATGGCATGATGATCCCGGATATATTGCTTTAAACCGGCCGATCTATCTTGATTTCGAATTGCACGGCTAAGCAGGGAGGTCAAATAATAATTGAAATAGTAGGGATATCCCCCCATCAGCTCATCCGCCCCCTGGCCGTCCAGAACCACTTTCACATGCCGGCTCGCCAACTGCATGACGTGCCATTGCGAAAAGAGGCCCGGCCCCGGACACGGCTCGTCATGATACCAGCTAAATCGGTCGATAAAATCGATGTATTGCATTCCGGCAGGGGTGATGTAGTGAGCGTCAGTTTGAAAAGCCTCCGCCGCAGCCCGGGCGTAGTGACCCTCGGAAAATTCCTGCTCCTGGTATTCGGTGGTGAACGTGCTCAGCCGTCCGGACAGGGCCTTTGTTGCCAGTGCCACCACGCTCGACGAATCCAGCCCACCCGACAGACAGGTGCCGACCGGCACATCCGCACGAAACCGCAGCCGGATCGAATCCGTCAGCAGATGCCGGAAATATTCCGCCGCCTCCGCCTCGTTTGGGATCATTTCATCCGCCCGCGCAATGCATTCGGCCGGCAAATCCCAGTAGCGCCACTGCCGCCTTTGTCCTCTGCGCACTTCCAGACAATGGCCGGGCGGCAATTGCTGCACCTGGGAAAAGAGGGTATCTTCCCCATCGTCCAACTGCCCCCGGATGATAAAGCGGGCCAGATATGGCTCATTGAGCGACGTTCGCACTTCCTCTTCCAGTCCTGTCAGCACGGCCTTGATCTCGGAGGCAAAAATAAACCGTTCGCTATCGGCATGGTAATAAAACGGTTTGACCCCTACCCGGTCCCGGCTGCAGAATAAAACCTGTTCGCGGACATCCCAGATCGCAAATCCCCACATGCCGTTGAAGCGGCTCACACACTCGCTACCCCACTCTTCATACGCCTTGAGAATGACCTCGGTATCGCAGGTCCCCAAAAAGGAATAGCCAAGTTGTACTAGTTGCTCCCGCAGTTCCAGATAGTTATAAATTTCCCCGTTATAGGTAATCCAGTATCGACCGTTCCCGCTGCCCATCGGCTGCCATCCCGTTTCACACAGGTCGATAATAGAGAGACGCCGATGCCCAAACGCCAGACACACCGGCTGCGAGGGGAGTTCCTCCAACTGCCGCCCCAGCCAGAAGCAGCTTCCCGACGGGCCGAAAAACGCATACCCGTGATCGTCCGGTCCGCGATGATGCTGCAAGTCCGTCATGCGCTGAATTACTGCCGGATCGATGGCAGCTCCCTTCCAATACCATATTCCCGCAATCCCGCACATCCCTGGATTTTACCTGATTTCCTCTCTGAGAATTTCGATTTGGGTTTCCGCATATTTCCGCAACTCCGGCCGGAGCCGCCACGGGGTTTCGATTGCTTCTCCCCACATCGCCCGCTGCTGCGACAAAAATGCATTTTCGATGGCAATCGCCTGTTCAAAGCTGTCCAGAGCCTTTTCCTTTTCCTGCTGCTCGACCAGCAGGCGGCCGTATTCGATGAGTAATTCCGATTTCACCGGATACCGCAGCAAGGCCTGCTCCAGATAGCCCGCCGCCTGCCGTTGATACTCCGCTTTCTCCCGGCTGTTTAGAATGGCCGCCTCCTGGTACAGCCGGGCCAAGTCCCGATAATACCGGAAATGGGCCGGGTCGCGGCGAATGGCTTCCTGATATTTCTGGACGGCGGCTTGCAAATCTTCCACTTGGAGTGATTGCCGCCACTGGGAACCAAGCAGTTCCCCAGCAAAATCAGAAGCCTCCGGGTCCCACCGGTTGATCTGCGCAGCCGCCTGCGCCAAAGACAGAGCCTGCTGCCGTGTGAATTTCCACCGTTCCGCCGAAGAATCCGGAACCAGCCCTTCCTTATACGCCTCCCGCAGATTTGCCGCCAGCAGCGCCTGAGACTGGGCCTGTTTCATTTTTCCATACGACCGGTTAAACGGAAAAATCACCAGGATCCATAATCCAGCGGCTGCCGCCAAAACCAGACATGCCGCCGAAATTCCGGAGGCCTTCTTCAGGGAAAAAACCGTATCCTTCCGTCCGCCGGAAATTCGTTTGATTGAAATCGCGGCTGCCGTCGCCGCCCAGAAGCAGATTCCGACCCCCGGCTGGGTAAAGGCCATATCGATGCCATTATGAGCCAGGTAGCCAAGCAGGCCGCCGCCCAGAAAAAGAACGCTCATGGAAAGCGGCGTATTATTTGCCGGGAAGGTTTTGGCATTTTCGCTCAGGGCACCCCAGGCAATAATAAAAATTAAAAACCAGACGGCCGCCGGCATGGCGAAGGAAACGATATACACACCCACCTGTTCCGCTTCACTGGTGAGCATTCCCAGACTGCTGACGGCCCAACGGATCATAACCACAGCCGAAAGGATACTGATGGCCCACATCCACATCCTCTTGCCGGACGGCCGGAGAGGGACCGTCAGCATGACAATGTCGCTGTTTCGTTCCGCCGGACGGGCCAGGGTGATGAAAACCGCTGCTGCCGCCCAGAGAAAAGCGATTATTCCCAGCAGTCCCCACTGGCTCCAGATGGATAAAAGGATACAATGCGGGTCGCTGACCACTTCCGGCGCCGCCCCGTTCATGTACCTCGGATAATACTGGCTGAAGTTATGCCCGCCTACCCCGGTGAGCCAGTGATCGGCAATCATCGCCCCGCTGGCCTGCCAGTATTGCCAGCGCAGCCACATCGAATTGCCGGGCAGCCGCCCCGTATGTAATCCGTATAGTACCACCGCGAGGATCGCCAGTAGCATCAATGCCGCCCCGACCGCCAGACCGCTGCGCCAATGTTTTTTCAGGGAATCTTTGCCCAGCCAGAGAATCAGGCAAAGTGCCACCGCCGCCGCCAGTCCCCCCATCCCCCCTTTGCTCTTCAACAGAATAAACGCCGCCAACTGGCACAGCAGGACAAAGATCGCCAGCAGGGGGAAAATCCTGTCCGTTTTTTTCATTTTCCAGCTTTCCCGGATGACCGCCGCATTGACCAGAATGGTCAAAAGCAGATAGGATGCCGCCGTATTGCTGATGGGGAAAAAACCGCCGATGTCATGGCTGGCCACGCGCTGGGCATACTGCCGGGCCGCATACGAACCCGGCTCAATCCCCTGTGATTGCAGCACCGCGTCCGGATTAGCCAGAAACGCCTGTTCCGTTAGCGGAATTTCATGGCGATATTGTTCCCAGCAGCGATAGGCCAGGGTTCCCCCCGTCGCCATTATTACGCATAATACCAGACGCTGTTTCCACGGAGCATCCAATAGCTGCACCAGCAGTATGGCCAATAACACCTGGCTCAGCAGGGTCAGCGACTCGACGAGAGCGGCGGAGCGGTTGGAGGCTGCCCAGGTCGAAACTATCGAACCGGCCGTCAATAAAACCAGAGGTACCATCAGGGCCGATTTCCGCCAGGTAAGCCAGCCGCGCATCAGCCTAGGTACCAGCCAAATCCCCCACGCCAGAAAAATCAATCCCGCAAAAACCAGTCGCGCCGGTATTTCTCCCTGCCCGATGTCCGGACCTTCCATCGGACCGGAAGATCGCCAACCCATCGGAAAATCCTCGCTGATCTGCCCGCGTCCCGCAATCAGCACGCAACAGAAAAACAGCAGCACCAGATCGATGGCTTTCTCGATTCGGCTGGATGGACTGGATATATTACTCCGCTTGTTCACGATTCGATAGGGTATTCTTTTTGGGGTCCCGTTCCAGGATCGCTATGATTAAAACAATTAAGAAAGTTTGCAGGAGTACCAGCACCGCCCCCACCGGCCTGACCTGATTCAGAAATGTGGCCCCCAATCCCGTGCCCGCTGTCGCCAGATAAATCGTCAGCACTGCCTGCCGGTGCGTCATTCCCCGATTGACCAGCCGGTGCGAAAAATGCTGCTTGTCGCCCACAAAGGGACTTTTGCCCTGCAAAAGCCGAAGGATCACGACACTGGTAAAATCATACAGCGGGATCGCCAGAACCACCACCGGCATAAAGGCGGCAAACCAGGGCCCGCTTTGGGTTTGCTCCTGATAATAGGTCGTGCGGATCGTAGCTACCGCAATCAGCAGGCCGACGACCAGGGATCCGGCATCCCCCATAAATATTTTCGCCGGCGCAAAATTAAAAACCAGAAAGCCCAGCAGCGCCCCGATCAACAGGACCAGCAGCCCGCTGACGAATACCTGGCCGCTGGCATAGGATGCGGTCAGAATCATCGCGGCGCAAATTGCGGCAATCCCCGCCGAAAGCCCGTCCATATTATCCAGAAAATTAAAGGCATTGAGAATCACCACCATCCAGAGCACAGATAAAACAACTTTGATGGATGTACTGGGAATGAAAAAGTCAAAACGGATTTCACCTGCCGTTGCCAGCAGGATAGCCGCCCCGATCTGCACCACCAGCTTGCTCCACGGTCCCAGATGTTTCCGGTCATCAATCAGCCCCAGAATATGCATGGCCGCCGCCCCCAGAAAAAGCACCAGCACCAGTACCGCCCGGCTGGCCAGACCCGGAATATGGATCACCAGCGACTCCGGAATACATCCCGGTATGCCATACCGGTGGAACAGGACCGCCAATACCTCCACCGCAGCCACCGGCCCCATCGTAATCCAGAAAATCACGATCCCGCCCCCCAGCGCAATCGGTTTTTGATGAATCTTGCGATGGCCCGGCTGATCCACAAACCCCCGCGCAATCGCCCAACGCCGCACCAGCATGGTGCCGATGACCGACCCGGCCAAGGCCAGGAATCCCAATAGCGCTATATATATTATCTCGTTGATGTTGTCTGCTCCAGATAACGGTTTCTAGCCGCATTCAAAAACGGATCATACAGCCCGCTGCCATAGTCCGGATAGGTAAACGGCCACGCCTGCCATTTACCCCTGTGGTAATGCAGCGTCGCCTCAGCATACATCGACTGGCCGATATAAATTCGATGAGAATAATTTTTGGTCGTCGCCAGCACCAGCTTGCTGGCATCTATATACCCCGGATCCAGGTTAATCGGTCGGTTCACTGCCAGCTTCCGGCCTTCCGGATGGGCCGCCAGCGTCTCTTCCAGACCGTTGCTGCGATGTTTGATCCCCGCCAGCTCGCCCGGATCGATCAGCCGGTCGAAGCTGACAAACTTCCGCAGCAGGGATTTGCCCATTTCTTTGTCGTAGTAATCCGTCTGATCAAAAATCAGCACCGCGCTGCGAACATCAATCCCCCCCCACCATCCCTGCATCGCCTCCTCCGCCAGAGCGAACAGTTCCTCCCGCTGACCCAGCATCCCCACAATCAATTTCACCGCCGCCGGCTGCCTGATCTGCCCCATACTTTATCCGTTAATCTCCGCATAAAGCTGTCCGATTAATTCTTTCACCCGTTCCACTGCCTCATCGATCGTCGCGGTCTCGCTGTTCTCATGCCGCCGCAGCTTGATCTCCACCTTCCCTTCCGTTACCCCGCGCTTGCCCACCGTAATCCGAATCGGAATTCCGATTAAATCCGCATCCTTGAATTTCACCCCGCCCCGCAGCCGCCGGTCGTCAAACAGCACATCCATATTCTGCCGGCATAACTCCTGATAAATTGCTTCCGCTGTCCGCGCCACCTCTTCATCATCCTGATTCACCGAGGTCACCAGCACCTCAAACGGGGCGATGCTGATCGGCCAGATAATCCCGTCGCCATCGTTGCGAATTTCAATCGCCGAAGCCATAATCCGGTTGATCCCGATCCCATAACAGCCCATCAGGCACACCTGCTCGGCGCCGCTTTCATCCAGAAATTTCGCGCCCAGCTTACTGCTATATTTCGTACCCAGCTTGAACACCTGCCCCACCTCGATCCCGTGCTTGAACACCAGCTTCTTCCCCTGATGCCGGTCCCCTTCCACTGCATTGCGAATATCCAGCACTCGCACCGTCTGCCCCTCCAGCGGGAAATCCCGTCCCGGCACCACGTTTTTCACATGATAGTCCGTTTTATTCGCACCCGCGATCCCCACCGCCATCGCCGCTACGGCATGATCGATCAACAAATGCGAAACCTTTTCCGCCATACCCATTGGTCCGGCAAAACCCACCGCCGCCCCCGAAATTCTGCGAATCGTCGCCTCATCCGCCAGTTCCGCTGCCTTGCCGCCCAGCGCCTGCGTCAGCTTCTCCGGATTCAGTTCATGATCCCCGCGCAGCACCGCTACCACCACGTTCTCCCCCTGCGAAAATATCAGCGTCTTAATCATCTGCTCCGGCCGGCTCTGCAAAAATTCACAGACCGCCTCGATACTCCCCACATGCGGCGTATGAATTTCCTCCATCGGCGGCACCTGGCCCACGGACGGCTGCTTCGGCAGCGGATCCACGCCCGCCTTCTCAATATTCGCCGCGTAGGCCCCGTCCTCCGTATGCACGATAATATCCTCGCCTGAATCACACGGCACCGTAAACTGGTGCGATCCCGAGCCGCCCATCTCCCCCGATTCCGCCTCCACAATCACATAATCCAGGCCGCACCGCTTGAAGATCCGGCAATAGGCATCATACATCTGCCGGTATGATACCTCCAGACTGGCCGGGTCGGCGTTGAAGCTGTAGGCATCCTTCATGATAAACTCGCGCGACCGCAATACTCCAAAGCGGGGGCGGAATTCATCCCGGAATTTAAAGCTGATCTGATACAAATTCACCGGCAGTTGCTTGTATGAGTTTATTTCGCCCGCCGCTACATACGTGACCACCTCTTCCGCCGTCGGGGCCAGCACATTCATCCGCCCATGGCGGTCCTTGAACCGGCACATCGTCTCCCCATAGGCCACATCCCGCCCGGTCTGCTGCCACAATTCCATCGGCTGGACCGACGGCATCAAAATTTCCTGTGCTCCCGCCGCATTCATCTCCTGGCGCACGATCCCCATAATCTTCAGCAGCGTCCGCCAGCCCAGCGGCAGATAGGTGTATGTCCCGCTGGACAGCTTCCGCATCAGGCCGGCACGGATCATGAGTTGATGGCTGGGGACTTCCGCATCGGCGGGCACTTCTTTCACCGTGGGGATCAGCAAATTGCTCCATTTCATAAATACTTATCCTTCAACAAATTATAAATTAAATGTTCCAGACTTCCCTGGAGCCTTTGAAATATAAATAAAATATTATACCGAATTTATCTTATCTGCCAATGGTTATATTCGTTATTTTTATCGCGCTCCATATTTTCGTAATATCCCCTATATTCCGCATTTAGCATCCATAAAATTGGAAAAAAACATCGGTAACACCCCAGGAGTTGCATATACATTTGACTTTACATGTCAAAAAATTGTATGATTGAATAGAAGCGTTTATTCCTTTCGCGGCGCTTCCGCCGACAGATTGCCTCCTTATGTCTGTCGGCTTTATTTTTCAGCCCTGTTTCCTAGCCCGCATTTCTTACGGACTTTCGATTTTCAGCGGTCTTTTTGCCCGCCTTCTTCGTTCTCGTCGCTATCTGTCCTCAACATATATACTTATATGCCTGCGGAAGATAGCTCCTGCGGCCTCGAAGGCGGACAAACATTCGCGCTGAAAACAGACGGTCGAAGCCGATGAACCGAAAAATGGTACATACGACATTCTGAAGCATGGGAGTTATCAATAAATTCGTCAAAACCCCGTGAGAAATGCGGGCTTGTTTGGCAGTACCAAATTTTATTGCTCTATGCTATAAAGTACTCTTTTCCATGATATCATTTTCATGTTGGAGCAGCCATTTTTTCCATTTCAATCCCGTTCCGGCTGAATATCCACCCAGGCTGCCGTCAGAACGTATCACCCGATGACAGGGGATCAAAACAGGTATCCGATTGCGGGCCATAACCCCGCCGACGGCCCGGGCGGCGGAAGGATAGCCCGCTTGCCGGGCCAGTTCCTGGTAGGACCAGGTTTTGCCAGTCGGTATTTTTGTGCAGCATCGCAGCACCTGTTGATCAAAATCGCCGGCCCAGCTCACATCGATCCGGCAGTTAAATTTTACCTGCTTACCCTTAAAATAATCTATAAGAGCCTGTTGGAGAGAGGGTAAAAAAGCATTGTTTTTTCGATAGCCGGCAAGAAAAGTTTCCCCCTTTTCCCGGCTGATCGCTCCCAGAAAGATATGTTCCACTACCCCGTTCCGGCCCGCCAGCCACACCGGGCCAAGAACCGTTGACAACCGAACGTACTGACCCTTCTCAAGCGAATTTTGGGCTTTATCGACAAAAATAACCGGCATAAACCCTCTTTGCTGACTATTCCAAGCTGGCAGTTTTGGTTTAGGGACCACTGATAATCCTTTATGGCAATCATTGTCAGACACAAGTCGATTCTCCATATAATACATACAGAATTTTCCAATCAGGACCAGTCAAAAATTAGAATAGTAAAATTTGGCATTCTTTGAATAATACGGCTCTCTTGCTTGTCTTTCATCGCTCGTTTTTCCGCCGGTACGCTAAAAATTCAGGAGAACCGAGGGTTTTACAATCGCCAGATATATGGAGCGTCATATATTCAAATCTTCCTGGCGGAGTTTCATACCTATCCTGGTACCGAGCAAATTCCACCGGGGTAAAGAAAATTTGAATATTTATTTGTAAAATGAATACTCATTCAGTACAATTTTCTTTAATTTACTGAAAAAATGCAGTACATGAAGAATTTTTTACTGCTGAAAAGCATGATTATGTTACACAAACGAACTGATTTTATCAGATACCTGGCTGCACTGAGTCCATGGAAAAATTTGCTGCCGCCCTTTTTAAAAGGTTTTCCCGCATGACCGGAAGCTGATTTTTCATGTACCCAAGGTATTTAACTTCATCCTTATTATTGGAGATTCCTAATGCGATTTTGTGAAAAACATAGAGTTAGACTGATTCTGACCGGGACCGTTTTGCTGGCAGGCCTGTGGCTGGGCGGTTGCAACCGTAAGCAGCAAGCGGCACCGCCGCCTGCGGCAGCGGAAGTGGCGGTGGTCACGGTCCAGCCGCAAAAAGTGGAGTTGACCACCCCCCTACCGGGCCGTACCGCGGCCCAGCTCTTCGCGGAAATCCGGCCCCAGGTAAACGGCCTGATTCAAAAACGCCTGTTTACGGAAGGCACGGAGGTGAAGGCCGGTGATGTGCTGTACCTGATTGATCCGGCCCCCTATCAGGCGGCCTATGATCATGCGGTGGCGAATCGGGAAGCTGCACGAAAGATGCTGGAACGCGCGCGGGCGGCACAGGCGGCCAGTGCGGCAGGGGTTACGCGGCAGGAGGCCACTTTATCTTTGGCTAAAATCAACCGGCAGCGGATGGAGGATCTGTTTAAGGATCGGGCCGTATCGGCCAGCGATCTGGATAAGGCAGTGACGGATGTGGAGGTGGCGGAAGCCACACTGCGTGCCGCCCAGGCCCAGGTCAACAGTGATGCCGCGGCGATGGCGGAGGCGGAGGCCCTGATCAAACAGGCGGAAGCGGCAATCGAGACGGCCCGGATCAATCTGGCGTACACCCAGATAACCGCCCCGATCTCCGGCCGCATCGGCAGGTCCAACGTGACAGAAGGAGCCATCGTGACTGCCTATCAGGCAGTATTGGCGACCATTACTTCGCTCGATCCGATTTACGTGGATGTGAAACAATCGACCACGGAATTGAACCGACTGCGGCGCAGTCTGGAAAGCGGGAATCTCCGCCGGAATGGAACCAACGAAAACCAGGTCAAGATCTTTATGGGAGACGGCACCGAGTATTCCACAGCCGGAATACTTCAGTTTCAGGATGTTACGGTGGATCCATCGACCGGATCTGTAGTTCTGCGGATTATGGTTCCCAATCCGAACGGGGTTTTGCTGCCGGGTATGTTTGTTCGGGCGATAATTACCGAAGGAACCAGTGAGCAAGCCATCCTGGTCACTCAGCAGGGCATCCTCCGTACCCCGAAAGGGGATCCCTACGCCCTGATTGTGGATGGGGAAAACAAGGTTCAACAAAGAATGCTCACTATCCAGCGAGCCATAGGCAACCAATGGCTGGTTTCGTCAGGATTGAATCCCGGCGACAGGGTGATTGTCGAGGGAACGCAAAAAATAAGGCCCGGCGCTGTAGTCCAGGCGTTTCCATTCGAGTCTGGCCGTCAAGAGAATACCCCGGAGAAGGCCGCACCGCCTTCCGCCGCTACGAACGAATTGGAGAAATGATATGTTATCGAAATTTTTTCTCGATCGTCCGGTTTTCGCCTGGGTGGTCGCCATTTGCATCATGCTGCTGGGCGGTCTGGCCATCTACAACCTGCCGATTTCCCAGTATCCGCCCATTGCTCCGCCGGCCATTGCCATCAGTTCCTTCTATCCTGGGGCTTCGGCACAAACGGTGGAAAACAGCGTGACCCAGATCATCGAACAAAAGATGACGGGTTTTGATGATATGCTGTACCTGTCCGCCACCAGTGATTCCTCCGGTTCTTCCCGTCTGGAACTGACTTTTGCCCCGGGTACCGACCCGGACCTGGCGTGGGCCAAGGTCCAGAACAAGCTGCAGTTGGCCCTGACGAGTCTGCCGGAGGTGGTCCAGCGTACCGGAGTCCAGGTGAGCAAGTCCACGCGGAACTATTTGATTATGGTAGGGCTGGTCTCCGAAGACGACAGTATGACCGGCAATGATCTGCGCGACTATGCCAAGTCCAATCTCGAAAAAGTTCTGTCGCGCGTGCCTGGCGTGGGGGAAGTAGAGATTTTTGGTTCTCAATATGCCATGCGGATCTGGTTCGATCCCGACAAACTGACCAATTATCACCTGACCGTAGCCGATGTGATCAGCGCCCTGCGAGCCTACAATGTCGAGGTATCCGCCGGCCAGTTCGGCGGAGTACCCGCGGTGGAAGGCCAGCGGCTGAACGCTTCGATTATTGTACAAAACCTGCTGCAAACCCCGGATCAGTTCGCCGCCATCCCCCTGCGTACCAATCCGGACGGTGCTATCATACGTATTCAGGATATCGGGCGGACCGAACTGGGGACCGAGTCCTATGATATCGAGGGACATTACAACGGCAAACCGGCGGCCATGCTGGCGATCCGGCAAACCCCCGGCGCCAATGCGCTGAAAACCGCCGATGCCATCAAAAGCAAAATGGAAGAAATGAGCCGCTATTTCCCGGCGGGGACCAAGGTTGTCTATCCTTACGATACGACCCCCTTCGTCAGGGCCGCCATTCTGGAAGCCGTGAAGTCTCTTTTCCAAGCTATTGCGCTGGTCTTTCTGGTTATGTGGCTGTTTATGGGAAATATCCGTGCCACCCTCATTCCCACGATCTCGGTGCCGGTGGTAATTCTGGGCACCTGTGCCGCCCTGGGGGCCTTTGGGTATTCCATCAACATGCTGACGATGTTCGCCATGGTGATTTCCATCGGGCTGCTGGTGGACGATACGATCGTCGTAGTGGAAAATGTGGAACGGCTCATGAGCGATGAAGGGATTTCGCCGCGGGAAGCCACCGCCCGGTCCATGGAGCAGGTCACCAGCGCCCTGATCGGATTTTGCCTGGTTTTGGCAGCCTTGTTTGGTCCAATGGCATTCTTCGCCGGTTCTACCGGGATTATTTACCGCCAGTTTTCCGTAACCATCGTCACCTCCATGTTTCTGTCCGTCCTGGTGGCCCTGATTCTGACGCCGGTGCTGTGTGCCTCCATCCTCAAACCGGTTGTCAAGGGCCACGAAGCAGCGGAAGGGGCCGTTTGGTTCCTGCGTCCATTCTTCCTCTGGTTCGACCGGGGTTTTTACCGGTTTCGGAATGGTATTGTAAAATTGGTCGGCTATTCGCTGGCCCGGAAACTCCGTTTTGTAGCCGTATATATCCTGATTGTCGCCGGCCTGGGATTCATCTTTCATCGCATGCCGACCAGCTACCTCCCGGACGAGGATCAGGGAATCCTCTTTGCTCAGATCCTCATGCCCACCGGATCTACCCTGGAGCAAACCCAGGTAATCGCGGACGAAGTCCAGCATTATTTTCTGGAAAATGAAAAAGAGGCGGTAGAATCCTGCATGACGATTGCCGGGGTAAACTTTTCCGGTCAGGGGCAGAATAACGCCATGGTTTTTGTCAAGCTAAAGGATTGGGGGCTGCGCGGCCGTCCGGATTTGCGGATCAAGGCCGTCGCCGGCCGGGCTACGGCCAAATTTTCTACCATTCATAGTGCCATGGTATTTGCCTTTGCCCCCCCCTCCGTCATCGAGCTGGGACACGCCACCGGATTTGATTTCCAGTTGCTGGACCGGGGTGGCTCGGGCCATGATGCCCTGACGAACGCCCGCAATCAGTTACTGGGCATGGCGGCTCAGGATCCAAGAGTAACCAAAGTCCGGCCCAACGGTATGGAAGATGTACCCGAATACCGGATTGATGTGGACTGGGAAAAGGCCGGTGCCCAAAGCCTGCCCATCACCGCCATTCATAATACCATATCCGCGGCATTCGGCAGTGCGTATGTAAATGACTTCATCCAGGGCGGCCGCGTCAAACGGGTCTATATCCAGGCGGATGCCCCCTACCGCATGCTGCCCGAGGACCTGGAAAAACTGTATATCCGCAACCAGGCCGGCCAGATGGTTCCATTTACCTCGTTTGCGTCCAGCCACTGGACCAGCGGTTCTCCGCGTCTGGAACGCTATAACGGCTTTCCATCCATGAATATCCAGGGGGAGCCGACCCCGGGCCGGAGTTCCGGCGAAGCCATGCAGGCCATGGAAGACATCACAGCCAAACTGCCGCAGGGCGTCGGATTCGACTGGACCGGCCTTTCCTATCAGGAACGGCAGGCGGCCGCTCAAACCGGCCTTCTCTATACATTTTCCATTCTGATTGTCTTCCTGTTCCTGGCGGCCCTCTATGGTAAATGGGATGTACCCATCGCGGTGCTGCTGATCCTGCCGATCGGCGTTATCGGCGGCTTTGCTGCCAGCTACTGGCGCGGCTTGCCCAGTGATGTCTATTTTCAGATTGGTCTGCTGAACACCCTGGGCCTGGCCACCAAGAACGCCATCCTGATCGTGCAGTTCGCCATGAACGGGGTTGCGCAGGGGATGGGCCTGATCGAGGCCTCTCTTCAGGCAGTAAAATTGCGGTTACGTCCGATTCTAATGACCTCCACCACGACCGGGATCTCGGTACTGCCAATGGCTTTTAGTACTGGTGCCGGAGCTGGTGCCATGAACGCCATCGGTACGGTAGTGCTGGGGGGGATGATTACCGGTACCATTCTGGTGGTCTTATTTTCCCCGTTATTTTACGTACTGGTGGAGAAAATCTTTGGCAAATGGAAAAAGGCAAACAGCAGATGAACAAAAAACACTTTAGAAAACAACCTATAAATAGATTATGGTTTTTCTTGTTACTGGGAATCGTCCTGCTGCCGGGCGGGTGCACGCTAGCCCCAAAATACACCAGACCGGAAGCCCCCGTTCCGGCCGGCTGGCCGTCGGGTACGGCCTATCAGGAACCCAACACCGCAACCGGTGCCCCGGCCGCGGCGGAAATTGCCTGGCAGGAATTTTTTACGGACCCGCGGCTGCAGCAGATTATTGAAACCGCCCTGAACAACAACCGCGATTTGCGGTTGGCGGCTTTGAATGTGGAACGGACCCGGGCACTCTACGGCATTCAACGAGCCGAATTACTGCCCACGGTCGATGCCATCGGCAGCGGCAGCCGACAGCGGGTTCCCGCGGATCTTTCCAGTTCCGGAAGGCGGCAGATTACCGAACGATACGATGCCAATCTGGGCATGGCATCCTGGGAAATTGACTTTTTCGGACGTCTCCGCAGCCTGAAAGATCGTGCCCTGGAGGAATTTCTGGCATCCCAGCAGGCTCGCAACAGCGCCCAGATCCTGCTGGTATCCTCGGTTGCCAATACCTATCTGACTCTGGCGGCCGACCGGGAAAACCTCACATTGGCCGAAACCACCGTAAAAACCCAGCAGGATGCCTATAATCTGGTAAAACGCCGCTTCGACCGGGGCCTGGTGCCGGAACTGGATATCTTTCAGGCCCAAACCCAGGTGGATATCGCCCGCCGGAATGTCGCTCTCTATACACAGTTGGTGGCCCAGGATGTCAATGCTCTGAATCTGCTGGCGGGTTCTCCGATTCCGGCTGAACTGCTGCCTTCGGATCTGGCCAATGTCTCGGCTCTTCGGGAAATCAGTGCCGGCCTTTCCTCCGAGGTGCTGCTGAACCGCCCGGATGTGCTGCGGGCTGAAAATTTGCTCAAGGCCGCCCATGCAGACATCGGCGCCGCCCGCGCCGCCTTCTTCCCCCGCATCTCCCTGACGGCTGCCGTCGGCACCGCCAGCAAAGACCTCTCCGGCCTCTTTGAATCCGGCTCCGGCACCTGGAGTTATTCCCCCCAGATCGTTATGCCGATCTTTGACGCCCGCACCTGGTTTGCCCTCCAGGCCACCAAAGTACAAAAGGAAATGGCCATCACCGAATATGAATGGGCCATTCAAACGGCCTTCCGCGAGGTGGCGGATGTCCTGGCGATTCGCGGTACGGTGGAAAATGAGGTTGCGGCTCAGCAATCACTGGTTCACGCCGTTTCGGAAACCTATCGTTTATCCAACGCCCGCTACGACAAGGGCGTGGACAGCTACCTCAATGTGCTGGTGGCTCAGCGTTCCCTGTATGCCGCCCAGCAGGAACTGGTTTATCTGCAATTGGCGAAACTAACCAATCAGGTCAGACTCTATGCCGTCCTGGGCGGCGGCGGCGACCCCTTGCCCGAAACAACAGAACCCTAACCGCCCGTGAACAAGCCCGCAACTGCCTTGTATCGCAGGTAACAAAATTGCAGCAGCATCCTCCTGAAAAGGTTTGACACCGCAAACGGGCTGCCCTATACTAACGGCCATATTCTTCGACAAGGTTATCGAGAAATCACGGTATATGACCGATCCAATTGGATTGTGATTACCTTTTTGTTTTATTTGTACATGCTATGAATTGTAGTTTGTTCGTTCACTCATTGCTATTGACCGCATCTGCCTCCGAAGCAGAGGCCGCTTCCGGGCATGATGTAGTTCGAGCCATCCAGATTGCCATCGTCGCCGCCTCCATCCTGGCTGTCGTACTCCATCGCATCAAGCAGCCTTCGCTGGTAGCATATATAGCGGCAGGCCTGCTGCTGGGCTTCCTGACCCGGCCGCTGCTGGGGGACGCTTCCAAAAGCCTGGAGCACATCTCCAGCCTGGGATTAATCCTGCTGCTCTTTGTCATCGGACTGGAACTGGACCTCAAAAAAGTGCTCGGACTGGGCAAGGCCCCCGCTGCGGCTATCTTTTTGCAGGGTCCCATCACCATCGGCTTCGTGTGGCTGCTCCAGATTATTCTCCGCTGTCTGGACATCCACCTGCCCGGCCTGGCCTCCCGGCCCCAGGGACAGATTATCTTCGCCGCCGCCGCCGCTCTGAGCAGCACCGCCGTCGTGGTCCGCCTGCTCGGCGATAAATTCGACCTCACCAGCCAGGCCGGCCGCATCACCGTCCTCACCCTCATCGCCCAGGACATCTGGGCCGTGACGGTACTATCCTATATCTCTTCCCAGTCCGGCGGTCATGGCGGCAGCGGCCCCCTGTCGATTGTACTCTCGATAGCTGGCGGGGTGGCAGTAACCCTCATTATGAGCTGGGTAGCCCGGCATTTGCTGGCCCGCATCATGAAATTTGTGGCCACCGCCCCGGACCTGATGGCCATGTCAGCCCTGGCCTGGTGCTTCCTGGGCAGTGCCGCCTTCGGATTTATCGGCCTCTCAGCCGAGATGGGCGCCCTGATCGCCGGTCTGACCATCGCCAGCCTCCCCCAAGCCGGGGAAGTCCTCTCGAAAGTCACTAACCTCCGTGATTTTTTTATGGCCTTGTTTTTTGTCACCCTGGGCATGACACTCCCGCCCCCCTCTTTCACTGCCATTCTGGGCGCCTGCCTGCTGACTGCACTGGTGTTTCTCACCCGGTTTCTTCTCTTTGCTCCTACCCTGATGGCAGCCCGCATGGGAAATATTGTCTCGCTAACCGCTGCCCTGAACCTGTCCCAGCTTTCTGAGTTCTCGCTGCTGTTGCTGCCGGTGGGCCTGTCTGCCGGCGCCATCACTCAGGAAGAAGCCTCGGTCATCTCCTATGCCCTGATGCTCTCCCTGGTCCTCACGCCATTTGCCATACGTTTCAACTATGCGGCGGCCCGTAACCTGGCCCGTCTGATCCGCCTGAAAACCGCCGCGCCCCGGCCCGATTCTGCCGCTGCGGTCGCTGACGACCGGCACTGGTCTGCGGAAATTTACCTGCTGGGTTATTATCTCAATGCCGAGGCCCTCGTCCGGCGTATCAAAGAAAAACGGCCCGATCTGCTGCCTCGCATGATGGTCATTGACTATAATTTGCGCAACCACGACCGGATCCGCAGCCACGGACTCCGCGTCATGTACGGCGACATCTGTAACGTGGAAACACTCCGCCATGCCGGCCTTGAACAGGCCAAGGTTGTAGTCTGCACCATCGCCAATACCTTTCTGCGGGGAACGTCCAACGAGCGACTGATCGACTCGGTTCGTTCGCTGGCCCCCCGTGCGAAAATCATAACCACCTCGGTCCAGGTGGAGGAAATAGCCGAACAAACTTCCCGCGGCGCCTTCGCCAGCATCTGCGGTCCTGATCAGACCACCCAGGCTTACCTTGACGCCATTGACAAAGCCCTGCCGCATTAAAAACCATATAAGTCGAGGACAAATAGCAACCAGAACGAAGAGGGCGGGTAAAAAGACTGCTGAAAATCGAAAGCCTGCGAAATTTGCGGGCTAGATGATGTTAGAGCGTCATTTGTGCCAAAAAGAAAAAAAACAACAGACCTGTTATTGCAAATATAGCAATCGCAAGCCCTTTACGCTGATCCAGACATAATCCAAGAATACACATAAGGAAGGAGGTCAAAACGCTCAGCGATACAACGCACCCTACAAGGGCGCCGATGGGATTTCCTCAGCCAGGTTGATAAACTGTTATAAAGACAATGCTGCCAAACG
>JAKQBU010000041.1 GCA_029573975.1 Planctomycetota bacterium | reverse complement strand
AAGGATAAAGACTGGAAGACCGAACCCAAACTATACAATTGATTTAACAGGGAACCTGCTATGACAGAAGATTTGATCAAATCCATTCAACAGGTAACCAGGGTGCTGGATATGCGGCGGCGGTCGGAATGTATGTATTATGCATTGCGGGACCGGCTGGATACGGTTCTGCCGATTGCGATGCGGGGAAATGGGATTGACATGTGGCTGATTCTGTGTCAGGAAGATAATCCCGACCCGGTGCACCGGACGATGCTGCCGATGGACTGCTGGACGCCGATTTTGCAAATCCTGCTGTTTTATGACCAGGGGCCGGAGAAGGGCGTGCGGCGGGTGAATCTTTCGGGCACCGATACCAAGGATTTGTTCGAGCAGCCTTATAACGGGCAGGAAGAATCGCAGCAATGGGAACTGCTACAGAAATTGGTGGCGGAGCTGGACCCCAAGCGAATCGGAATCAACATCGGTGCGGTGCAGTGGTCGGCGGGAGGGCTGACATATAACCTGCATCAGCAACTGCTGCAGAACCTGCCGGGCGGGTATGCCCAGCGGCTGGTTTCGGCGGAGGACGCCTGTACGCGGTGGCTGGAGACCTTTACGGCGGATGAGCTGCAGATTTATCAGCATGTGGTCCGGATGGCCCATCAGATTATCGTTCGCTGCTACAGCCGGGAGGCGATTATTCCCGGTGTGACTACGATTACGGATTTGCGGTGGTACTACTGGCAGCAGTGTGCCGACCGGGGGCTTGATGTGGCGTTCCTGCCCTATTTCCGGGTGCATCATAGCCCGGCCAATCAGGAGAAATACGGCAAGACCGACCCGGTCATTCGCCAGGGGGATATGGTGCACTGCGACGTGGGGATCCGGTATATGGGGTACAACAGCGATCATCAGGAGTGGGCGTATATCGTGCCGGCGGGTCAGCGGGAGGCGCCGAAGGGGTTCCAGCAGCTTTTGCTGCAGGCCAACCGCCTGCAGGATGTGTTTATGGCGGAGTTCCGGGAAGGGAAGACGGGCAATGAACTGCTGGTAAAAATTTTGCAGACGGCCCGGGCGAAAGGGATTCCCCAGCCGAAGGTGTATTCCCACAATCTCGGCCATCTGCTGCATGAACCCGGGCCGCTGATCGGGCTGCCGTGGCAGCAGGAGCGGTGCCCGGGACGCGGGGATGTGAAGCTGGTCTATGACAGTTGTTTTGCCATGGAGTTGTGTGTGACGGATATAGTGCCCGAATGGGATAACCAGGAATTCCGGCTGAGCGTGGAGCAGGATGTGGCGTTCACCCGTCAGAACGGCTGCCAGCCGCTTGACGACCGGCAAATCCGGTTCCATCTGGTTTGATATGCGGTAAAAGGATTTCTGGCAGTATGAATAAATGCCATCACATACTGTTGATCATGGCCACGGTTATGGGTTTAATGGTCAGCGGCGGTTTGCACAGCTATGGGGAGGAGGTCATCCCACCGGTTATAGCCGCGCCGCCGACCGGCGCGGAGGCGGATTATGGGTGGTATGTAACCCAGTTTATAGATCACGGCAAATTCACGCCCATCGGGCCGGCGGGCGATCCGGCGGATGTGGCGGTATTCGCAACAGGACAGATTTATTCGTGTGCCAACCTGGAAGGATTCCATACCGGGCAGGGACTGGAGCCGCTGCCGGGGGTCACGCCGAATCTGATGCCGGAGGCCCTGGCCTTTGCCTTGTATGAGGAGGGAAAAGTCATTCTGATGGGGCAGGGGGAACCGGTGCGGCAGTCGCTGATGAATGATTGCCTGCCGATTGTTCAGTCGGTCTGGAAACAGGGGGCGTTTGTGATTCATCAGACCGCCTTTGCCCAGCCTTTACGCGGTAAGGAGATTATAACGGGCCATGAACGGACACTGGCCTGGGCGGCACTGGATATTATCAATCGCGCCAAAGAATAAAAGGAAATCACGCTTTTGGCCTTCTACAGCGGGGATGCGGCGAATCCCCGGCCGGAGCTGCAATTTCGGGATGGGATTGTTTTTGCCGGCGAGAATGCCGTTATCAGCGCTGCGGTGCCGGCGAATTTCAGTGTGGACTTTTGCCCGGTATTTCCCGCTGCCGCTGAAGTGGACCAGAGTGATCCGCTTGGTTTATTGTGCCGTCAGGAGGGGGTATTTAATTCTCTGGCAATTCGGGGAAAGATTGGCAGTGGGCAAACCGTTCGGGTAATCTTCAATCGGGCGTTTGCACCGCAGGATACGGTTTTCTGGGAGGTGGAGGCGGAGGGGCCGGCGGTGACGGCGGAGGAACTGAGGAACAAATTCTTTGAGCGGGAACTGCAAATCGTCCGGCAGGAGCACACCGGCCGGGCCGGAGCGGTTTCTCCCATTGAAACGCCGGACCGGATTTTGAACCATATTTACACCAAGGCCATGCTGGACGGGTATTTTCTGACCCGGCGCTGGGACAAACAGTATATCGTTTTCGACTCGGTCATCTACCGCTGCCAGTGGGATGATGGCTGTGCGAAATGGATTTATGCGCTGAATCTGATGGGGGACCATGAGACCGCCGGGCGGCTGCTGGACACGATTTTTTCCCGGCAGGGGCTGAACAAGCCGACCGGAACCCGCACCTTCGAGGGTTGTTTTTCCGATTATACCAATACCAAAGGGGACCAGGCCCGTGATTACAAGCTGGCGTCGTGGACCAGCGGGCCGGGGTGGGCCTTGTGGACGATGAGCCAGCACGCCCGGCTGTATAATGACCGCGCGTGGCTGGAAAAACATAAGCAGCCAATACTCGAAGGCTGCCGGTGGATTATCCGGGAGCGGAATCTCTCCCGGGAAAAAGCAGATAGTCCCTGTGCCGGACTAATATGGGGACGCTATGTATGTGATTTGAAAGAGGATACGGACGGGTATTTTACGTATTCGGATGCCATCTGTCATCTGGGGCTGAAGAGTGTGGGGCAACTGCTGACGGACTGGGGCTACCCGGAGGGGCCGGACCTTTTGCAGGAGGTCCAGGCGTACCGGCAGGATATTCTGGCCGCGGTGGACCGGCTGACGAACAGGTCGAGTGATCCCTGGTATGTACCGTGGATCCTGCACCGGCCGGAATTTTTCCACCGCTATTTCTATGATGTGTGCGGCCCGATCAATCTGGTGACCGGGGGGCTGCTGCCGGCGGATGATGAGCGAATCGGCCATATTATACGCTGGACCATCGACAAGATTCATCACGGCAGCCTGGAACATTTAATTACCGGAGAAAATAATCTGGGGAACCTGATGGGCGGAACCTGCTTCTATAGCCAGGATCTGGCGGTGGCGCTGCTGGAGCTGGGGCGGGTGGAGGATTTTCTGCGGATTCTCTATTCGCTCACCACGGCGGCGATTTCACATCAGACGCTGACGACGACGGAATGGGGGCCGAATACCCAGCCCCATATCCATTCGATATCCAGCCTGATCCGGATTATCCGGACGATGTTCATCGAGGAGCGGGGGGACCGGTTATACCTGCTGCAGGGAACACCGCGCCGCTGGCTGGAGCAGGGGCAGGAAATCAAAATCCGGCAGGCTCCCACTATCTATGGTCCGTTATCCCTGACTACCCAATCGAATCTTGCCAATAACAGGATTGCGATATCCCTCACCCTGCCGGAACGGATTGGATCCACACCGGTCTATCTTAAAACCAGACTGCCGAACGGGTACCAAATTAATAGTGTTGCCATCAATGGCAAAAATCATCTGGACTTTGAAGATGAGTGGATTATTCTAAAAGATATAGAAGGTGATTTACATATTGCTGTAATGATTTCCCGTCTGTAATCCC